>CASFNW010000003.1 GCA_949296245.1 uncultured bacterium | reverse complement strand
CCGATATTTTTACTATATTCAATTTTCAAATTTATTGGGACTTGCGCAGCTTCGCTGCTTCCTCTCTCAAACAAGACATTTAGTCTTGTTTGTTCGGCAGAGTGTCCCGATATTTTTATTCATTTTTCAAATACATATTAATTTTAATACAAGCAAAAAATTTTTTCATTATTTACTTTAAAATTTTTATAATTTTAAGTAAAAAAGTCCTGTCACAAAAGACAGAACTTTTTTAATCTCTCATCCCCAAATATTCTTTAACCCCGCGGCTAGCAGCCAAAACCTTTTTAATCTAACTTTTTCCATTCTTCCTAATAAATTTAAAAATTTTTTCAAACTTCCATGATTATCCCTAATCCCCGGAATCAGCCATCACCTCTTTCTAAATCTGATTCATATCCCGTTAATTAATAATACAAAGATAAAAATTAATGTACAATAATTGTTTTGTAAAATAACTTTTACAATTGACCATGCCCCCTAATACAAGCGGATAAAAAGATATTTTACAAACTTAATATAAAATTTTCTTAAAAAATTTATATTTAATTAAAAATTTTTCTCAAATAAATGCAATTTGCAACAAGCCCCAAATAGCTTTCAATACCAGCATTGCAGAAAATAAATTTGAAATAAAAAACCGTGCCACTGCCTATCGACAAGTAAAAAAACAAATCATCTTTATACCTGTCTCCCTCCCAAAAATCTCTTACCCAAAAATTGAATCTTAGTGCTGCTTCGTTCCCGATCTGACACGGTTCGACTGTTTTTGCCAAAAGAATTTGAGCAATCATCAACAAATATAAGAATCCTCACTCCTTCACAAGCCTCACAGCAGGCTCTGCACCCCGCATAAGCGTTCGGGTCAAGAGATCCGCCAAGTCCCCGTGGAGCACGGCAATAATATCTTACATTAAAATATAACTGTAATCAATTATTTTGTCATATAAGAAAAATTATATTTTGTATTTGCTAGTTTAATATTTGGATTTTCTATACGACCTTTAAAAGAAAGTTCCTTACCAGTAAAATCTTTTTCTCTTAAAAGAATTAAACCAGAGTCATGGAGATTAATTGTTTCTTGTATATTTCCGTTATCATCAATTTTTTTAATCTCATACGGATTTGTAACTTTAAATCTTTCATTTTCATTTAAAGCATCTTTATATATAGTGCCGACTTTTAATCCAACAGGTAAACCGCCCAAATCAATTCTGCTTGTAGACAATTCATTTTTGCAGCCGCCATTAAACGGGTCAGCATGGATTATACATATCGCATCTGTTTTGTCATTATATCTATAAAAAGCAACTGAATTTTGAGTAGGCGAATTTATAAACACAGTTGCACCATTAACAAGAGCTGAAGCTGCTTCTTTAGAGCGAATTTTCGTAATCGCATTTACGTCTTGATTGAATTTCTTAATAAAGGAATAATTTTCATCATTTAAATTTTCCCAAGGTAATCTGTTTCTGTTTTCCTGTTTTTCGTTTTTAGCAAAAGTTTCCCAACCGGTCATGCCAAGTTCATCACCGGCATACATAGTAGGTGCACCGGGCATAGCATTCATAGCAAACCACATTGCCCTGAAACGGTTAAGAGCATTTGTATTAGTAAGCATTTTTTCTAAAATTTCAGCCTTCATTTTTGCAATCCTGGGTTTATTATCATTTTTTGAAGCAAATTCTGAAAACTCTTTATTAGTTTCTATAGCTTGTTCAAAAAGTGAATCAATATTAAAGTCAAACGGTCTTATTCCAAAGTTTTCTTTATCAAAATCTTTTTCTTTACCGCTTATAATTACAGTACCATTTCGTAATGACTTAAGAGAAGCGAGTAATGCATCTTTATGGTTTTTATCAAGTTTGTTAAATTCTGCACTGGAATTAAGGCTAATAAGCATTAACTGATACATCAAAAATGGCTTTTTGTCCGCATTTTCATCCAAAAATGCTCCGGGATCTAGTGAAAATACATGCAGCATTCTCGGCTTATCATGATTGCTTACAAATCTATGGGCAAAATTGACATTGCTTGCATATCCCGAATTTAAGAATCTTTCCATTTCTTTATATACAACATCTTTAAAATTATGTTCAGTTTGCCCATCACTATTTTTACCGTATAGTTTTGGCAACAAAGAATAGAAATAACTGTAATCAGAAACTGTTGAAAAACCTGTTCTTGGTGAAAAATCTCTTTCCGGTTCATTCCAGTCCGTAAGCTCACCTATTGTATAAGCTCGCGGATTATATTCACGTACACCTTTATTAAATTTATTCCAGAAAGAATAAATGTGCTCAATGTTTGTACGATAATCAAGTGCCCCGTCATCAACAGCTTCAAAATCGCCTACATCTTTTGATGCGTCTATTCTCCAATCTAAACCGGATTCCGTTTGTTCAATTATTAATTTGGCAACATTTATAGAATCAGAATTTACATCTTTTAGTCTTGAGGTCAAATGATTTACAAACTTATCAATATCATCATTAGAAATATTCTTCAATCCATTCCTAATTTCTTCCAGCAATCTTTTTGCAACATTTTCAGGAGATACTTCATACTGAAGGTTTAATGAATTGAAATTAACTTTTCTAAGATCATCTACATTGTATGAGAATATATTATTTTCTTTATAATTCGGCTTAATTTCAGGCGCCAGAGAAGAAACAAGAAGAAATTTAGCTATATCCGGATATATAACAGAATAAATATCTTTGCCCTGCTGCGTCAATTCGCCGTTTTCTGAAATAATATCAATACCGAGTTTTTCTGAAATTTTTGATAGTATTTTATCAGCCTGTTGAGTCATGTCGTTTGCAATCAGGTTATCAGTTTTTTTGTACAAATCTCTGTATCTGTCAGGCAGCATATCATAGTATTCATTACCCATTTTATAAAAATCATAACGTGACATACCTACAGTATCTTCTGTCACAGCCATATTTTTGATATAGGGATAAGTAAATACACCTAAAAGGTCTACAGCAAACTCAGTAGCTTCAAAGGGATAAGACATAAGCCCGTCAGTTACAGATTCAGGGACTTTAGTTTCTGTCAGTTTATAATCCCTGCCATCTCCCCAGGCATTTGCAGTAAGAATATTATCAAGAGCAGAAAGATTATCCGAACCTTTCTCCAGAATTGCTTTTGCACTTTCCGGCAATTTTCCTTCATCAATCAAAGCTTTAACAGCTTCTTGATAAGTAAGAACTTTGTCATTTTCATGACGTTTGTTTTCAATTATCTTTGCAGTATATTCAACAAGGGTTCTGGCTACTTCTTCTGTCCAGAATTTACCAACCTGCACGGTGTCATCCTGTACCTGATATTGTGCTGCTTTTTTTTGTCTGTATTTATCTTCAGACAATCCTTCTTCAAGAAGTTTTTCCGGTGTAATAAATCTCTTTTTGGAAATATCGCTGTTACCGACCCATAAAGAAATACCGCCGTCTTTGTTTGACTCAACAAATTCAAAATTTCTCCACTTAGTCAAAAGATTTTTGAATTCAACACTGCTGTCAATTTTATGAGCTTCTTTATATTTTTTATAGTTGTCTTCAACTTCTCTTAAAGTTACTCTGTGATAATAGGGCTGCACAGAATCTCTATATCCGGCAATTTCGAAGTTATTATCAGTTTCTTTATTAGCATAAACAGAGAAAACTTCATCATTATTCATTTGATCTTCAGAAGCCAGCCTGTCATCAAAAAGCTGTACAAATGTTGGTTTTGTAGGATCGACTTTACCTGTTATTACTTTTTTCTCTATATAGTTGCCTTCAGGTGATTTTTCAAAAATTATTTTGTAAGGTGCATTAACCAGTTTTAGATGTATATGTTTATCAATATTAATATTTTTAGACAATACACCAAATCTCGTCGGTAAATTTTCCAAATCTTTAGTTTCAAACAAATCAACACAAGGGCTCTTAGCTCCCCAATAAACAATATCAGAAATATGCATTCCGGAAACACCTTCATTTACAAAAGCGCCATCTGCAATCCACCTCATGTCATTTTTATACAAATCAATCATAAGATTTTTAAAATCGGCAATATTACCAAGTTCATCAGTAATCTGATAAGGATTAATTGTCCAATAGCCATGGCTTGAATGATCCATGCCAAAAACCGGGGTACCCAATATAGAAGTAATACCTGTATCTTTCAAATAAGGAATTTTAGCTTTGATAGTATTTAAAGTGCCGCCCAAGCGATTAAAGTGATTACGCTTAGCTTTAGTTTTTTCGTCTACATTAAATGAATCCGGCACAAGATGTTCTATTACTCGTGGCTTAACTGAATTAGCAGTCCAAACAGGTGTAGCGACAGTAAATGTTCCTTCTTCGTTTCCTATATCGTTATTAAAACCTTTTGAATATTCGTCATAAACGCATTTCTCCTGACCGGGGAATTTAAATTTGTAACCTATTACAGCACCATCTTGTAAATTAAAATCATCAGCATATAAAGTGTAAGAAGGTAATTCCCCTGTAAGCTCTCTTTCTATAGCTTTAAACTCTCTTTTCCCGTTTATATACGGAGAAGGGGCAGTATATTGATGATTTCCGTTGTCTTCCATACGTGTTAATATAACTTTTGTACCCTTAGGTGCGTTTGGCCAGAAGAATTTATAAACATTGTTACCATGTGAATCTTTTGTTAATATATGACCTGAAAAACTAGGCTTTGATTTGTTTTTATTAGTCGGTCTTATGGTATTTGAATTAACGTTAAAATTTACAAATCTTGTATACACTATATCAACCTCACATCACACATTGTCTATAAATATTAAAGATAAACACAAAATAATTTGCTAATCATGGCACAATATTTAAAAACATTGTTACAATATTTTAAAAATTTATAACACCTTAAAAAAGTCCTTTTCTTGCAAGTATAATAGCAATTATTGCAGCCAGCACAAGCGAGAACATAAGAATTCCCAAAAATGCATAATGAGCGCCCGCCATAGGCACTTCTACATTCATTCCCCAAAAACTGGCGACCATTGTAGGTATTGCAAGTATAATTGTAACCGAAGTTAAAAACTTCATCACTATGTTTAAGTTGTTAGAAATAATAGAAGCAAACGCATCCATCATGCTCTCAAGAATGTTTCTATGCATTTCTACCATTTCTACAGCCTGTTTATTTTCAATTATTACATCTTCCATCAAATCTTCAATTTCTTCATTATAATTCATAAAAGTAGAAAAACCGCTTATTTTTTTAAATCTGCTGAGTTTCTCCAGTACTCTGCCGTTGTCTTTTAATGCAGTAGTAAAGTATACCAGAGATTTTTGAACATCCAGAAGCTGAAAAAGAGCCTTATTTTTCATTGTTCTTTTTAAATCAACTTCTATTTTATCTGTGTGACGGTTAATGTGTTCAAGGTATCTCAAATAGAATTTTGTTGATCTAAAAAGTATCTGAAACAAAAATCTTGTTTTATCGGAAGTATCAAATAATTTTGTTGTATCCTGATTAAAAAATGAAATAATTCTGTTTTCTTTCAGAGAAACAGTAACAATATTGTCAGGCGTCATAATAACACCCAAAGGCAGTGTATCAAAGCTGTTTTCATCTTCCATCATTGGAATATTCGTAATTATAAGCAGTTTATCATCATCCAGTTCAATACGTGAACGCTCTTCCGAGTCTAATGAATCTCTTAAAAAATCTGCATCAATATTTAATGCATTAGCAACCTGTTTAATCTCATCAGCTGTTGGTTTTATAAGATTAAACCAAGACCCGTGTTCAAATTCATTTATAGAAAATTCTTTTAAGGTTTTATCGTCCTGTGTTTTTAAAATTTGAAGCATGGGCACCCGCCTATCGCATATAAATCTTCTACCTCAATATTATACAACAAGCATAAAAAATTATATATCTTTTGAAGCAAGATATTCATTCATCTTGTCATAGTCAAATTCATTTTCCCATCTGGCAATAAAAATTGTGGCAATGCAATTCCCTACAAGATTTACCGTTGTTCTGCCCATATCAAGTATCTGATCTATTCCCATAAGAATTGCCACACCTATAAGAGGATAATTCAAACTGGATAGTGTTCCTGCAAGAACAACAAGAGCAGCTCTCGGTACACCAGCAACGCCTTTTGAAGTGAACATCAGTGCAAACATTATGATAACCTGATGTTGAAAAGACAAATCAATACCGACAAGCTGTGTTGCAAATAAAACGGCCATTGAAAGATATAGAGTACTGCCGTCAAGATTAAAAGTATAACCCGTGGGCATTACAAAACCCACAATATTTTTAGGCACACCGAACCTTTCCATCTGTTCCATTGCCTTTGGAAGCGCGGCTTCGGAACTGGCAGTAGAAAATGCAAGTAAAGCAGGATCCTTTAAAGTTTTAATTAATCCAATTATAGGTATTTTTACAATTTTACACACCAAAATAATTATAAACAACAAAAACACAAACAAAGCAAAATATAATGAAAATACAATTTTTACATAATTTTTGAGAATAGCAATACCACTGCCTCCGATTGTACTGGCAATGGCAGCAAACACACCTACCGGAGCAAACCACATTACATATTCTGTAAATTTAAACATTATCTCTGAAAGAGAATTCAACAAATCCATCATAGGCTTAGCTTTGTGACCGACAGCACATATAGCCAATGCAAAAAACAGACTAAAAACAACAATCTGAAGCAAATTTCCTTCCGCCATGGACTTAACAATACTGGATGGGAAGATATCTACTACTAACTGCCTTAAAGAAGTATGATATGTTCCATGACTCATTGCAGTAACCGTATCCATATATGCGGGAGAGACAGAAGAAACATTTTCCAAGCCTGCTCCCGGCTGAGTAAAATGACCTATACCAAGCCCAATAAGCAATGCCGCAATTGTAACAACTTCAAAATAAACAATTGTTTTAAATCCTATTTTACCGAGACTCTTTATATCGCCGTGCCCTGCAATACCAATAACAAGAGTTGCAAAGAGCAATGGTGCAATAATCATTTTCACCATATTCAAAAACATCATTGCCAGAGGAGAAAGTTTTACTGCAAAAGATGGAAAAAGTATTCCCACAACAATCCCCAATAATAATGAAATCAATATATATCTGGTCAATTTAATGTTCTGCAATAAATTGTCCTCTCATATAATTACCCGGATAAATATATTATAAAATAAAAATAGTAAACAAAAAATCGAATTACAGAAACTGAATTTTTGATATTACATATCATCTAATGACTCCGACTACGTCTTTGCTTATCGGAGTTCGCATCAGGAAGTCCTCGGATACTAGCATTGTTTTCTCAGAGATTTTATAATCATCAACTAGTTTGTTGGAGGATTAGAAAGTTTTTCCAACCTTTCCGATTCATCAAGAAAATCATTATTAACCTCTTCATACAAAGTCGGTCTATCTGACATTCCAGAAGAATGTCTTACATCTTCTCCTAAAGATTGCAGTTGCTGGTTATCAATTTCTCTAATAATTTTTATCTGTTCATTTCTTCGTCTTTGCTGCTCTGTTTTACTCATTTTCATAAATGTATTTTGATAATGATCAAGATTTTTATACTGGTTTCTTTGAACAACAATTTCTACACGTCTGTTTTTAGCAAGAGAAGCAGCATCTTTTCCTGTCGCAGCAGGTCTTGTATCGGCATAGCCAACAGCAGACATTAAATCAGGCAAAATTTTAAATCTGTTTATTAAATATCTAACAATTGATGAGGCTCTTGCAGATGAAAGCTCCCAGTTAGAAGGATATTTTCCGCCCGAAATTGGAACACTGTCTGTGTGCCCTTCAACTTTTATAGAATGCATAGCAAATTTTTGAACAATAAGCTTTCCTATTGTATCAAGAATTTTTTTGGCACCATCAGGAAGTTCAGCAGAACCGGACGGGAACAATACTCCTTTATCAGTAATAGTAATTACAAGACCTCTTTCATCTATTGTTGCACTGACACCATCCAATTCACCGGATTTTGCCATGTCATCAATTTCTTTTTTTATTTTGTCATAAGATTCCTGTTCATATCTCTGGCTTATATATTCCATCATAAGTGTATCTATCATAGAATCCGCTGCACTGGCATCCATAACAGATTCACCTGACGACATTACCCCGCTGCCGCCATCCAGTATGGATTGTACGGAAAATGCTTTTTTTAAAGATTCTTCTATTTTTTTAAACTCGTTAACATTAGCTTGCGAAAGTCCATAAAGGACAACAAAAGTAGCAAAAATAAGCGTCATAAAGTCCGAATAAGAGACAAGCCAACGCTCTAAGTTTTCATGTTCTTCTGGTTTCTTTTTTCTTGCCATTTTATACAGCTTCTTCTTTCATATGACTGTCAAGAATGTATGCCTGTAATTTTCTCTCAATCAAAGCAGGGCTTTCTCCAGCCTGAATTGCGAGAATACCTTCTATTATCATTTCTTTCTTTAAGAATACTTTTTTATACTTAAATTTTAATTTTGTTGAAAAAGGAATAAAAATGAGGTTTGCAGCACCTACACCATAAACTGTTGCAACAAATGCTACAGCGATACCAGCACCCAACTTAGACGGGTCAGAAAGGTTTTGCATTACCTGAATCAAACCGAGCACTGCGCCGATAATACCGATTGTTGGTGAAAAACCGCCGGCTGATTCCCAAACTTTTGCACCGCCATTAACTTTCTCTTCCAAAAGCATAACCTGTGTTTCCATCATTTGTCTGACTAAAGCCGGATCTGTGCCGTCTGCTACCGCTTCCAACCCCATTACCATAAGAGAATCCGAGGCTGTCCTTGCTTCTTTTTCAAGAGATATTGCACCCTCTCTTCTGGCTTTTGTTGCAAATTTTATAATCTCTGCAATCAAATCATCAAAATTGACATTTTCTCCCATAAAAACATCTTTTAAAAGGACAAGTGAATTTTTAAGCTCTACAGCGGAAAAGCTTAAAATTATAGCACCCATTGTACCGCCGAATACAATAAAAGCTGCGGTTATCTGCAAAAGCTGTCCGACATTACCGCCTTCTAATGCCTGACCTATTAGAATACATACAATCCCGAAAAATACGCCTACTAAAGAGGTAAAATCCATACTAATCTAATCTCCAATATAAAATTACATGATTATTATTTATTATTAAATAATAATCATGTAATTTTGAAATCATTTATTTATATTAGGCTTTAGCTATTTTCTGTGAAATTGTCACAGGCGGAGTCTGAAGGTACAAAGGTTTTAATTTCCCCCAGAGAAATTCTTCTGTATCAAATTTTTGGAGTTTTTCATATACAATACTGTTCAAAAATTTGCCTAAATCAGCATGGATTTCTGTATATATATTGGATTCAACTGAACACTCTGTTTTTAGAAACCCAGCAGAAGTTTTGTCCGCAATAATAAAAGTATTTGAAAAATCACAGTTTTTTAAATCGTTTGCGTCTGTAAGTGCAGGTGCCTTGATTTCCCTGCCGCCTTCATATACTGCTGTATAAAATTGATTTTTTCTTGCATCCAGTACAACCAGTGTTTTTGAAGGAGTGGAATTTATACGTGAAAGTATTTCAAGAGAACTTATGCCGACAAGCGGCAGATTCAACTGCTGCGCAATCACTCTTGCTGCTGTAACGCAGGCTCTGATGCCGGTAAAACTGCCCGGACCGATGTTTGTACCTATAGCATCAATATCTTTCATTGTCATATTATGTTCTTTTAAAATGCTGACAATAGTCGGTATCAAATATGCCGAATGGTATTTTTCATCATGGTTTTCAACAATTACATCAGAAAGAATTTTATCATTTTCAGATAAAGTTACGTATGTTTTATCAAGGCTTGTATCAAAAGTTAAAATTTTCAATTTTTCAATCCTTCTAAAATTTTTGTATAATCTTCTCCCTGAGCAAAAAAGTTGAATTTTCGTTCAGTTTCATTTATATAATCAATTTTTATCTCAATTCTGTCAAAAGGAAGCTCAATATCGGAAAACTCAGCCCACTCAACACAAGTCAAAACACCCGGTTTTGAATATTCAACAAGCTCATCAAGAATTGTTACAACGCCTTCTTTTTCTAATCTGTATAAGTCAAAATGATAGACAGGAAGGTCTCCTGACAAATATTCATTTATTATGACAAAGCTCGGGCTTGTAACTTTTTCTTTTACGTTCAAATGTTTTGCAACAAGTTTTGTAAAAGCCGTTTTTCCAGCGCCTATATCTCCGTACAAACATACAAAAGCACCGGTATTCTTTATAGCTTTTGCAAATTTTTCAGCAAGAATATTAGTCTCATCAAGATTTTTAACGGTGGTTGAAAATATCTTTTTCATAACAAAAGAATATCATGAACAATTGCAAAAAATTGAAAAACATGAAACAAACCTTATATAAGTAATTATGAATAAATTAATAATCATACTTCTCTTATTTATTTTTGTATATCCGCTGCAATATGCGTGTGCAGAGAACCTTGTACTCCAAGCAGGCGTATCTATGTCAGACAGAGTACCTAAAGGATTTTTTGGCACATGGAAAATTAACTCAACCATGACATATACAAACAACAAAGAAATATTTAATGAAGAAACAGTCGATTTTTGGAACTTATCTAAAGCCGGTGACGTCATTACATTAGCAAATCCTTTTTCAGGAGCAAGAGCCTCTGTAACTGTTGAGGATGTAAAAGACAATCAAATAACATTTACACATACGACAGAAAACAAAAACGCTAAAATGACAGAAACGCCTACTTTGAGTTTAAGTGGTGAAATTTTTTATGGAACTGATAAAATAGTTATAGAAAAATTTAAAGACGGAAAAAAAATCAGCACCGATATTGTTGTCTATAAAATACAGGCGCAAAAAATATCGGGAAGTTCTTTAAAATTATTTATGAGTGGAAAATAAATTTAATCAGAGAGAGTAAAAATGAGCGAGAAAAAGAAACTTGAATATGACGTACTGATACTTGGCGGCGGACCAGCAGGACTTTCTGCCGCAATATATGCAGCAAGAGGCAATGCCAAAACTGCCATTGTTGATATTTCTATGTTCGGCGGACAGCCCTCAAATTATCTGGAGCTTGAAAACTACCCTGCACTAGGTAAAATCGGCGGCTATGATATGATGGAAAAATTTGAAGAACATGCTGACATGTTTAATGCAGACAAATATCCGATGCAGGAAATTGAGAAGATTGATCTACTTTCTCAGCCCAAAATTGTAGAAACAAAAGGCTCGATTTTTGAAGCAAAATCAGTAATTATAGCAACCGGTGCACAGGCAAAAAAACTGGGAATCCCTGGAGAAAAAGAATTTATCGGCAGAGGCGTAAGCTACTGTGCTGTTTGTGACGGTGCATTTTATAAAGACAAAACAGTTGCTGTAGTCGGCGGAGGCAATGCTGCTGTAGAAGAAGGCTGTTACTTAACAAAATTTGCAAAAAAAGTGTACATTATTCACAGAAGAGACCAGTTAAGAGCCGACAAGATTGTTCAGGAACGTGCCTTTAAAAACGACAAAGTAGAGTTTATTTACGACACAATTCCTCTTGAAATAAAAGGCAGTGACTGTGTAGAAAAAATCGTGCTTAAAAATGTTAAAACAGATAAAACATTTGAACTTGAGACAGACGGAGTGTTCCCTTATATAGGCTTTACACCGAATATTGAATACATAAATGCACAGTTAGAGCAAAACGAAGCCGGATTTATTGTTGCAAATGATAGAATGGAAACATCTGTAGCAGGAGTTTATGCAATAGGCGATGTCAGAACAACTCCTCTAAGACAGGTAATAACAGCCGCAGCAGACGGTGCTGTAGCCGGATGTTATGCCGTAAAATATCTGGAAGAAATTGCGGAAAAAACTGCGGTTTAAAATTGATTTAGAAATAAAAACAGGGCTATGTAATAACAAGCCCTGTTTTTTTATTTTATAGAATTTTATATTACAAATTTTCCGTCTTTATAAATAAGAGTATCGTCAGCATAGATTTCTGAACCGTTTTTCATATTCTTTATCAAATCCCAGTGCAATCCGGATTGATTCTTTCCGCCTGCCTCAGGATAAGAAGCACCGAGTGCCATGTGTATTGCACCGCCGATTTTTTCATCAAACAGAATGTTACCTGTGATTTCCTGAATCATATTGTTTGTGCCGATAGCAATTTCACCGACAAAACGTGAACCTTCATCCATATTTATCATATTAAGGAAATATTCTTCGCCTTTTTCTGCCGATGCTTCCACTACTTTACCGTTTTCAAGACGCAGACGGACTTTGTGGGCTTCGTTGCCTCTGTAGATTTGAGGAAAATCAAAGTATATTGTTCCGTTTGCGCTGTCTTCTACCGGAGATGTGTAAATTTCTCCGTCAGGGAAATTGCACTCACCCGAGCAGTTAAGCCATTTTCTTCCTGTTGTATCAAAGGTTATATCAGTTTCTTCTCCAATTATATGGAGTTTTGTTGTTTTATTTAAATAATCAGCGAGTCTTTGCTGTTCTTTATTTATTTCCCGCCATTTTTCAATCGGATTGTCTAAATGCAGATAGCAGGCTTTTATCAAGAAATCTGTGTAATCCTCAAGAGACATTTTTGCCTCCTGTGCAAGAGCATTTGTCGGAAAATCCGCAATAACCCATCTTAAAGAACCTTCAGCCGAGCGCTTCAGCATTTTATTAGAAAGTTCTCTTGTTGCAGCCGAGCGTTTTGCCATTTTTTTAGAGTCTGCTTTTGCCATGGATTTTGTGTTTGCCGGTGCGCCTATAGAAATCATTACATCAGCTTTTTCGTATTCAAGTTCTGTCATAGGGTCAATATATGCAAGCTGTTCATCATTAGCATACTTTATAAAGGTTTCTGCCAATCCTTCCATTGAAGTTTTTACAATCGGATTAGCACCTTTTTGCAGCACCTGTTTGTATATTTCTTTTACAAGCGGCTGTGCCTGATGGCTTGTTGCCCTAATTATAACCATTTCTCCTTTTTTGACTTTTGTTGAATAATCAACAAGAACCTGAGCATATTTTGACCAAAGTGTATTCATATTCTATCCTTTTTAAGTGTATTCAGCAGATAATTATAATACTTTTTATAACAACCGTAAATAGAAACGCGTGGGAGATATATAACAAATTCAATCCAGAATTTCAAAAAATGCGTCATATTTAGCACTCTGCCTGACAAAACGATTAAGTATCGTTTTGAGAGAGCGCAAAATATCTATTAAACGTAAATTCTTCTGTCATTTCCTCAGGATTTTATATGTTACCTAATTCGATGACATTATTCTGCAAGCACTGCATCTTTTTTTGCAAACTGCATTTCATACAGACGTTTATAAAAGCCGTTTTCTTTTGCTAAAAGTTCGTCATGCGTACCGAGTTCTACAAGCTCGCCTTCATTTATTACAGCTATTTTATCTGCATTTTTAATTGTAGAAAGTCTGTGTGCAATTACAAAAACCGTTTTGTTCTGCATAAGGTTATCGAGAGCTTTTTGAACAACTGCTTCTGATTTGTTATCAAGTGCGGATGTAGCCTCATCAAGAATTATTATAGGAGAATCCTTAAGCATAGCTCTTGCTATGGCAACACGCTGTCTCTGACCGCCCGAAAGAGTAGTTCCTCTTTCACCTATTTCTGTGTCCAGCCCCTCAGGCATTTCAGATAAAAATTCATCAATATGTGCAGCCTGAATAACTTTTTCCAAATCCTCTTCAGTTGCGTCAAAGTTACCCATAAGTAAATTTTCTTTGATTGTTCCGCTGAATAAGAAATTATCCTGAAAAACTACGGAAATATGATACCTTAAAGAATCAATCTTAATGTTTCTTATATCCACTCCGTCAATTTTAACAGCACCGGAGGTAACATCATAAAATCTCGGTATAAGATTTGCAATGGTTGTTTTACCACCGCCGGAGTTTCCGACTATTGCCACTGTTTCACCAACTTTTGCCGATAGATTTATGTTTTTCAGTACCGGTGTGTCTTTAACATATTCAAAGCAGACATTTTCTAAAGATACACCTTCCTTTATTTCATCTATTCCAACAGCGTTTTCATTATCTTTTATATCCGGCTCTATATCGAATAATTCGAGAGTTCTGCAAAGTGAAACAAATATTGTCTGCAAAGTAGTCAGGGTATTTCCGAGTGTTTTAACAGGTTTGTATAAAAGTAAAAGCGAAGTTACAAATGACAGTAAACTGCCGCTTGTCATACGTCCTGACAATACAAGATATGTACCAAATGCCATAACAATTGCAATACCGACAGAGGCAATTGTGTACATAATCGGAGACATCCAGGCGACTCTTTTTACAAGAGACATATTTACATCAAAAGAATCCCTGATTTCTTTAGAAAATTTTGAAAACTGATAATCAGCAAGGTTATAGGAAGCAACTATTTTGTTGCCCTGTGTTGTTTCATTAAAATCGGTCATGATATTACCGCCGATTTTCATTGTTTTATTAGAGGCTGATTTAATTCTCTTTCTGATAATTGCTGCTGGTAAAAATGCAATGCATAAAACGATTACCCCTACTAACGCAAGTTCCCATGAGTTATATAACATAACACCTATAAGCGCAAGTGCCCCTATGCCTGAACTCATCAATGCTTTTAAGTTATCCAAAATGCCTTTTGATGCAGTGTCAGGGTCTGTCAAATATCTGGTAAGTATTATTCCGGATGAATTTTCATCATAAAACTTTGCATCCATTTGAACAAGTTTTTTAAATAGCCCCAGCTTTACGTCATTTGTTACTTTTTGCCCTGTCCAGTTTGTAAGATAATCATTAAGATATCTCAAAAGCCCCTGCAAAGCTGCAAAAGCAACTATACCAAACGGAATTATATATGCAAGAAGCATGTTCTTTTTTATAAGAACTTCATCCATATACGGTTTCAATGCGTATGCGATGACACCGTCTAATGCACCTACGGGCAATGCAATTAAAAAACCAAGTATTATTCTGAAAAGATACGGTTTTATATATTTGTATATTCGCTTTGTAAGATATGCATAATCAAAAGAATTTGCAGCCAGTGTATCTTTTAATTTCATTCAACCTAATCCTCTTATCATCCACAAGTAATATTATTATAAATATATACTAAATAGTATTTTGTGTCATTAATGTTTATATTAAAATGTTCGAGAAAATTTTGCGATAAGAAGGACTCCGTTTTGAGTTGACTAAATGTCAAGTCAAAATGGATGGGAAGAGCAAAATTTTTGACAAAGCGAACACGCGCAACGAAGCGAGCAGTAGTGAGCCTGTCTCCGAAACTTAACGAAGTTAAGTGTAGGTGAGTGTCATTTGTTCACTGTTCGTGAGCGTTGAGCGGAATCAGACTGGCACGCCGTGTGCGGAGCACCCAGTGCCACAGCGAAGGAAAACGGTGAGTTTTCCGCAGCGTCTGATTTCAAGACAGCCGGCGGCAACTGCGACACTAGATTAGATAGGTTCTGCTTACACAGAGCCCTTTTAATTTCAATATAAATATGTTTAGTTTATGCAGCTTTATTTTTGTTGTGCGGTTCAATTTTTTCGCTTATCCAGTTTGCAATCGGAGTAACTACTACAGGTCCGACGAATCTGTATATTGTAGTGAAAATAACTATCGGTCCAAGCAGCCTAATACCTATCATTCTGTTATTAAGCAGTTTATTTGCTTTTCTTATATCTGCGTATTTTTCTCCTTTTGATATTTTTTCAAGAATTTCAGGATTATTAGCATATCTTTTTAATAAGCCTTCATACAACTCGGATTTTCTAACCATTTCCGGATTCATGCGTTTATATGTTTCTTTATAACTGGCCAGCTTTTTATTTATAACGCCATCAAGCTTATAAGCACCGATTGTACAAAGAAGTGCTGTAATCCCCTGATTCAATATCATAGGCAATTTCTGATCTTTTTCAATTGTTTTGGATCTGGCAGTTCTTTGCATATACCAGCCGGAAAGCCAAAGACTCTCAGCAGCTATCAAATGCGGGAACCAATCTTTCTTTTCGGCAAACCAGTTAATAAATCTTTTTGCATAACTGGTATCTGCAATTTTGCCTATGCCTTTTGCAATTCCTTCTGTTACCATTGCACCGGCACCTTTAAAAGAAGGTTTGTTCTGAGCGGACAAAGAATCAGCCTTCATTCTTGTAAATTTATTAAATGGTTTTGAATCATTACCTTTAAAGCTCATAAATGAATAATCAATTTTAGCTTTATCTGTCGGTGTTAATGGTTTACCGTTTTTAGAAAGTCCAAGTGCATTCAAGATAGGGGGAACAACCGCAATAGTTGCTGCAGCTCTCAATGGTAAAAATATAGGCTGATGTAATCTTCCTGCGGTTTCTTTGAATACTCTGGCATGCTGTTTTATGTAAGAAGTATCATTTTTCATATATTTGGAAGGATTTTCCATCAATTTTTTAACACCGCGTTTTACAGGTTCTGCAACTGCAAAGGTAGTAGCAAGTCCTAAAATACCGGTTCCTATTGAGTGACCAATCTGATATTCATTTTTCCTTTTTTCAACAGGATCTTTTGAAGGAAATGCAGCAATTAATCCGGGTCTGGCAATTGCTGTCAATCCAAGGGCAATAATAGCATCAGCCATTAAAGAGTTATCAGCAAGCACATCCAAAAACCAGTTAAAAGCTCTGCTTCTTGCAAGTTTTTCACCTATGGTTTTAGCTACAGGAACAGGGTTGGCTTTAAAACTCAAACGACCGCTCGGATTTAATCCTGCGGTCGTTTTATTCGCACTTCTATTTTGATTATTATTTGCTAAATAATGCTGATAATGACTATGATAAGCTAGATTTTCGGTTTTCATTGGTTTTCCAATCTATTTTATGTATGTGACGTATTCACTTTAAGTCTGTAAAGAGAATTATTTGCTAATTATATTCAAAAATCATTAAAAAAGTAAAGTTTTTTTACAATTCTTAATAAAGTGTACACAAAACAATTATTTGCATTTGGTTCTATGCTGTCAAATTAACATATTTTGCCTTTGCTACACCGTTTATACTGGCTATTTCAGAAAGCGTGCTTTCGTCAACTTCACTGCCTGTATTAATAATCATCAATGAAATATTATTATCAGATGAACGGTTTTGTGCAACATTCATTCTTGTAATGTTTATATTCTTGTTGCCTAATACTGTAGCTACTTTTGCAACCATAGCAGGTTTGTTTTCATGCGGAACTAGAATCATATGTTTTTCCGGCTCAATACTTGCATTGTAACCGTTTATTTTTACTATTCTGGGCATATCCTGCGCTATCAATGCACCGGAAACCGTATTTGTACCTTTATCTGTAACCAGTTTCAGTGTAATAGAACCTATATAATCGGTTGAAGTATTGGACTTTGTTGTTGTAACATCAAGACCTTTTCTCTTGGCTATCACCGGTGCATTAACATAATTTACATCCGTCATAAATGAAGAAATAACACCTTTTACAACTGCGGTTTCCAGTGGAGACACATCCATATCGGCAAGTGTTCCCTTTACTGTAACATATATACCTTTTAATGCGCCTGAAGAGATTTGCATTGCAAGTTCACCTATATTTTCTGCAAGCTGCATATAGTCTTTTACAGGTTCTAATTTTTCAGGTTTTAAAGAAGGAATGTTTACCGCTGAACGGGCTGAACCGCCTGAGAGTACGTCTCTTATTTGTTCAGCTACATCTTCTGCAACTTTTAGCTGTGCCTCTTCCGTGCTTGCACCGAGATGAGGTGTCAACAATATATCCCCGGTTGTTTTAACAAGAGGTGAATCTTTTATATCAGGTTCTGTCTCATATACATCAATAGCAGCCTGTGCTACATGACCGTTTTCAAGAGCCTCAGCAAGAGCAGCCTCATCTATTATGCCGCCTCTGGCGCAGTTAATAAGACGTACGCCCTTTTTCATTTTTGCGATAGATTCTTTATTAATCATGTGCATTGTTTCTTTAGTCTTTGGGACATGTACCGTAATATAATCACACAGCGGCCATAATTCATCTAGAGTCTCGACATATTTTGCACCGAATTTTTCAACAACTTCTTTTGTTGTATACGGGTCAAAAACTACTATTTTCATGCCAAGTGCCTTAGCTGCTTCAGCTACGTGGTGGCCTATTTTCCCGAAACCGATTACACCGAGAGTTTTTCCAAAGACTTCATGACCGGTAAATTTAGAGCGTTCCCAGTTTCCTTCTTTTGTGGAAACAGCTGCTTTTGCAATATTTCTTGACATTGCAAGCATCAATGCTACAGTGTGTTCTGCAGCTGCATTAGTATTTCCGTCAGGAGAATTTACAACAATAATACCGTTTTGTGTAGCAGCCTCAAGATTTATATTATCTACCCCCACTCCGGCTCTGCCGATTATTTTTAAATTTTTACCTGCTTCTATAACTTTGGGTGTAACTTTTGTCTGGCTTCGAACCATTAATGCATCATATTCACCTATCACCTTACAAAGTTCGTCTTCACTCATTGTAGGAAGGATAACACCCTGAGCAACTTCATCAATAATATTTTTTGCTGTTTCATTAATTTTATCTGTAATTAAAACTTTCATTCTCTAAACTCCCTGAAAAATAACAAAACTATTATGTTATTATACATTATTTTGAACATTTGTTACAAAATGATATATAAAAAGTAAATATTTTTATACAAAATTCGTTTATATATATAACACGTAAAAGTTTGGAGAGATAAATGAGTACATCATATTCTGTAAAATCAGGCGATAATCTATGGAACATTGTTAAAAGACAATTTAACTTAACCAATAATGCTGATATAGCAAATACAGTAAATAAAGTTGCCAAAGCAAATAACATACAAAACCAGAATCTCATATTTGCCGGACAAACAATTAATCTGGATATAGGATTAACAATAGAAAAAGCAGATGAGCAGGATGCTGCATCTCAAGGAAACACTGACACAGCAGCCAATCCAATCACACAGCAGGCACAAACAGCAGCAAATGAAAGAATCGGTTTCAATAACATAACAAACTATAACGACTTAGACAGATTATCAAATAGTTCTGTTTCTATCTTCTCATCAGAAGTAAAAACTGATGAACAAAGACAACAGGCATATACTGCATATTCAGAACAGCTTTTAAAAGAATATTATGACTTAAACGGTGACGGTACGGTCACAACAGAAGAGTTTGGTAAAAAGGAAGCAGAAGGCTCTGCTAGTGCTTTAAATATTCAAGGACAGAAGCTCGATAATGATGTAATAACAGATATTGAAACAAATCCTGAGAAAAGAGATCTTTTAGAGGCTTATGACACTAATGATGACGGCAAAATATCTCAGGAAGAATATCAAGCAGGTCTTGCATCTTTGGGCTTGCAGCCAATGAACAATGAAGAATTAAACCAAACTATATCAGAAAGATCCGGCAATTTATTTGCACGCAATCTGGATATGAACGGAGACGGTATAATTTCAGCACAAGAACTTGCATTCTTCAACAAAAACGCGGATGAAATGGACGGAAAAGCAGACGGTGTAATTACCAACGCAGGAGAAAGCGGGATGTTCAGCGCAGTTACAGGAATGAATGCAAATAATCAGGAAATCAACAGAGTAGTTAACAAATATCTTTCAGGAGAGACATTGACTGCTGATGAACAAAAAATTCTTGAACAATCAACAATTACCCTGAGAACAAATATGAAAAAAGCAGCAGGGCTTGATGAAGAATAATTAATCAATATCAAAATAAAAGCCGGTTATCAACCGGCTTTTATTTTATATAAATTTCTTCAAGATTGTGAATAACTCCTCCCAGCGGGGTCGGATGTACATTTGCAAATTTTTTTCTTATTGCACTTATTCTTATTGGTGAATAAAGATAAATTATAGGTTTTTCGTCATAAATAAGCTTTTGATACTCTTCATATAAGGCTTTTCGTTTATCAAAATCAAGTTCCAGAGAAGCTCTGTCAAATAATTCATTAAGCTTTTTCTCCCATGCAAAAAGATTTTTATTTTCCTCAGGTGTTTTTCTCATATTAAACACATGCAATGTTCCGTTTGAATACCAGACATTTTTGCCGCCGTATGGTTCAAGAGGACTGCCGGTAAATCCCATAATAACGGTGTCAAAATCATTTGTATTTACCAGTTTACTCACAAGAGTATTAAATTCTATAGGCTTAAAGTTCACTGTCATACCGAGCTCTTCAAGATCCTGTTTAACCATAACGCCGATTGATTCACGCTCTGTATTGCCGGCATTTGTATAAAGGTCAAATTCGACTTTGTTACCGTCTTTGTCGTATAATTTTCCTTTTTTCCAGTAAAAGCCTGATTTTTCAAGAAATTCCTTTGATTTTTTCAAGTCTCGTGGATGACCTTTTGCCACCTGTTCATTCAGATATATGGAAGATAAAGGTTCTGATGTAAATAAAGGTGCTGCAACTCCGCTTGCTATATTAAACACCATATTTTCTCTGTCTAGAGCATAATCCACAGCATAGCGGAAATTTTTGTCATTAAACCATTTTTGTTTTACAGGATTTACATAATATTTTCCATTATCATTTTTTCTTGTATTTAAATTAAAAGCAAAATACATTGTACCCGTATCCGGACCGAGGTTATATATTTTATAATCCGAAAACTTTTCTTTCTCTTTAAACAGAGCAACATTTGTTCCTCTAAGTCCTACTGTATCAAGTTCACCTGCTTTAAATTTTAAAAGTTCATTATTCAAATCACCAACGATTAAAATAATATATTTATCAAGATACGGTAGTTTCTGACCTTTTTCGTCAATCATGTAATAATCCGGATTTTTTTCATAAACCAGCCTTTGCGCCGGTACATATTCTTTTAGTCTGAAAGCACCGCTTGTTACAAAATCCGAAGGTTTTGTATTAGAACTCCAAAAAGATGCAAAAGCTCTTTTCCCTTTCTTTGTAACGGGCTCAAGTATGTGCTTAGGCGCAATAGGCACGCTGAGCTGTCTTAAGAAAGGAGAAAAAGGTTCAGGTGTAGTAAATTTCACGGTATAGTCATCAATTTTTTCAATTTTAGGAAGTTTATCACCTACATACATTGCATCTCTTGTACTTGTATTGCCATACCCGCCAAAGATTATTGTATTCCATGTAAAATATACATCATCTGCTGTTATCGGTTTACCGTCAGACCATTTTAACCCGTGTCTTAATTTTACAATATAAGTTTTGTTGTCAGGCAGCACATCAATGCTTTTTGCAATTTTGGGGATTACTTCACCAGTATACGGGTCTGTTGTAACAAGAGCATCAAACATAATATCTGCGGCTTGAGAAGATGTAGCATCCATAGAGTTCCAGCTGTTAAAAGTTTTTGGGCCTTCTCCTATTGTACTTGTAACAATGGTTCCGCCGTATTTGCCGGAAGGACTTCTTGAGAGAATATAATCAACTCCGTTTATTGTTTTCGTAGAAACAGGTTTAGGAGTATAAATCTCTTGATTATTTACGTTTTTCGATGCAGAAGTGTCTTGTGAATCAGGTTTATCAGCTCTTATACAGCTTGCCAAAACCAAACACAAAAATACCAGCAGTGATATTAGATATATAATTTTTTTATTCATATAAAACAATTTATCACAAAACAGAAACATAAATACACTGCCCGTGTGTGGAATATAAAGAATTAAATAAAGTGATAATCTGTTGCTATGAAAAATCCCGGAGATACAGAATTTTATAAAAATCTAAATAAGCCGTTTTTTCAACCTCCAAAATGGCTCTTTGCACCGGTATGGACAGTTATTTATATTTTGCTGCTTTTATCTTTAATATTAATAATAAAAGCGCCCCAGAACAATCTTAAGACTTTGGCATATATTCTGTTTGCTATTCAAATGATACTGAATATTTCGTGGATGCCAGTGTTTTTTAAAGCACAAAAAATTTGTACGGCAGTGATAATCAGCTTATTTTTGTTTTTGACAGTTGCTGTAATGATTTTTGTTTATTATAAAATTTCATTTATTTCGGCAGTGCTTCTTATACCTTATTTAATATGGTCAGGCTTTGCTTCAGTACTAAATTTTGTTATCTGTAAGATAAACTAATTCTTGTCTTTTTTTAATAGTTCCTTTGCATATTCAATTGCAGTCATTTCTTCAAAAAATGTACAGTTTTCACCAATCTGACTTACGATATTATGCTCTTTCAACTGTTTTAGAACATCTTCATTTTTTATAACAAGAAGCATTTCAACATCCTGAGATTTTAATCTTAGAATTATATCCTCCAGAGCAAAAATTGCGGAAATATCGAGCAGGTCATCGGATTCATAATTCAGAATCAAATATTTTGTACCGAGCATATCTTCAAATTTTGATATCAACTGGGTGGCAGAGCCGAAGAAAAATTGTCCCGAAATATGCACGACTCTTATTTTATGATGAAAATCACTTTCAAGTGTTTTCTCGTATTCCATAATATTCGTATCAAAGACAGGTTTATGAACAAGTTTAGCTTTGTCTGCGACTCTTTTTGCATACAAAAGTGCCGCAAGAGTAATGCCGACGCCTACTGCAAATATAAGATTGTAAAAAACCGTCAGAAGAAACACTGTAAAAAGAACATACAAGTCATCTTTCGGGGCATATTTCAATACTTTTAAAAGTTTTACATCTATAATGTCATAACCTATTTTTATTAATATTGCAGCAAGTACCGCCAGAGGAATCTGTGCAACAAAACCGGAAAATTTGAAAAGAAGTATTACTAAAAGCAAAGGATTAATCACGGCAGACATTTTCGTTGTTGCACCGGCGTTCAATGCGGCTACAGAACGCATAGTCGCAGCTGATCCGCCTAAAGAACCGGTAAGCGCACAAAAGATATTTCCTGCACCCTGTGCTGCAAGTAAATGTTTTGGATTGTGTCTTGTTTTTGTCAAAGAATCAGCAACAAGTCCGGTAAGCATACTTTCTGCAGAAAATACAACTGCTATTGTAAGTGCATAAGGCAGATAATTAACTATATGATTAAAATCAAGATAAGGTTTTACTAAAGACGGGAATGAAACAGAAACTTCGGATATTCTGTCTAAATTTAAGCCAAGCTTCACAGAAAGCCATGTGCAAAAAATCAGAGCAATAATTTGAGACGGAAGGTATTTATTAATTATTTTTGGAGTAAAAAACACAATAATTAATGTAATAATTCCAATAAAAATGGCACTGTGATTCAAGGACAGTATGCTCTGATGCAAAGTCATCACCGTATCAACCGTAGATGGAAGAGCTTTATGCCCCATAAGAGGATTCAGCTGCAATATAATAATTATAATACCGACACCATTCATAAATCCTGATATAACAGGATACGGAATATACTTAACAAGCCCTGGAATGTTTGTTAAAGAAGCAACAATCTGAAACAATGCGGCCATTAGCATTACCGTCACAGCTGCGTGTATATCGTTTTTAAGAGCAATCATTGCGGAAGCAACAACTATTGCAACAGGCCCTGTCGTTCCTGATATCAAAGGAACTTTTGGACCCAGCATGCCTGCAACAAAGCATAAAATAATCGCTCCCCAGATGCCGGCTCCTGCTCCGAATCCTGTTGCTACACCGAAAGCAAGTGCCTGAGGCAGTGTAATAATAGCAGAATTAATACCGCCGAATAAATCGCCGGTAAAAATTTGTAATTTATTTTTAATTCTATCTATCAAAGCCATACAAAAAATATTAGCATACTTATTCAATTTTATTAAAAATTGTAACTTTTCAATTTGTTAACATAAAATGAATAACAAATTATTTCTTGTTTGGATTTAAAGCTACTGGTGCTTTATATATAAAAGGAATTAATAAATGACATCTATACAAAAAGTCCAAAATACACAAAACCATTCATTGCCCAGAGGACAAAATAATTCAAAACTGAACAATATAAAAATTATTAAGGCATCTTCCTCCGATTTATTATCAAATTATCTGTCCATGATGGCAAATAATAATAAAGCAATTGTGTCTTTTGGATATGCCCCCACAAGACACGGAGCAGAGGACAAAGAATTTGTACCGGCAATACCAATGGAGCAGGCACTTGTTCGTCCTTACGGACAAAGTTTTGATGTAGATGTTTTTAAACCTACTTTGTCAGATTATGCAAAAAATAAAATTTACAATGAGGCATCATCAAGAATATTCGGAACAAGACCCTGGCCGCAAATAGACGACATCAATGCGTGGATGGTTACTGCAGAAACAGATGAATTTAAATCAGACGGCGGTCTAGGAAAAGTTGCAGCTGATTTGCCAAACAGTTTTAACAAAAGATTTAATAAAGACAATAAAAATTTTATGTCTGTAGTAACACCTATGTATGTTAACGGAAAAGAGTACAGACTGGAATACAACAACGGGAAATACACATACCACTACGGTAAACGAGGTGAAAAAGAAAAAGAAGTAAAATACGAAGGAAAAATTAATGTTCCGATGTATTTCGGTTCTCCGCACAATACAAGGTTAAAAGATGTGGATGTAAGAATTTTTACAACAGAGCTTCATACAGATAAGCCCAAACCGACAAAATACATCATGCTTGAAATCCCTGAATACGGTGATGATGCAAACGGACAATACACGACATTTAATCAATTCTTTAATATAATTGATAAAGATACAAGAAATGCAAATCATAATACACCTTATGCAAATTCTGAGTTTTCAGACCCCGTATACAGAATGGCATTTTTCTCAAAAGGTGTATATGAACTTATGAAAAGTATAAAAGAGGGTGATTTCAATGGAATAAAAGCACCAAACTCTGTTATACTTAACGACTGGCAGGCGGGTTCTCTTGCTGCAATGATGCACTATACAGCAAATGCAGAAGCTGATACCGGAGCAATTTCAAAAGAGACAGGCCGTTATTTTGATGAAATACCTACCCTTTACATTGTACACAACTGTGAACATCAGGGCGCTACTGACGGTAATGACTGGAACAGAAAAAACATTTTCGGCACATTGTTCGGTGCGTACGGAGCAGAAATCCTTTCGAATTCAAAAAGCTGGGATGATTCTCCTAATGAAGATAAAAGTGCATTGATGAGATATACAAACTTTAATTCTGCCAAAACAGGTATTTCTCTTGTTGACAGGGTTGTTCCTGTATCTGAGTATTATGCGCAGGAACTTGTTCATTCCAATGAAAAAGCCAGAGGAATGATGGATTTGATGAAAGCCAGATTTTACGGTCCCGGACATACGCTCACACCTATTACTAACGGTTATTCAAAATCACTTATTGAACCGACAGCAAAAAATATGAAAAATCTGACAGAAGCAACAAAAAAAGATTTTACAATGCAGCTTCCGTCTGATGTTCCTTCCATAGATTTATCAAATTTTGAATTAAAAGCATATGATGCGGATTCTCTGGATAAAAAAGTACAGAATAAAAATGCAATAATGCAGGTGTTCAAACAGTTAATAGAAAGAGAGAAACATCTTCCTTACGATGAATATGCCCAGCCTGCAAGGAAATACATGCTTTTTGAAGCAGACAGAACCTCAATAAAAGAAGATGATTTTACAAATACTCCGGTTATTGCTTATTCCGGCCGTATTGACCCTCAAAAAGGTGTGGATAGTATCTTCAAAGAAGCAATGTGGAAATTTGCCGAACACAATAAAAACACGCCGGAAGAAAAACTTCCTGTATTCATACTCGGCGGAGCAATCTCTCAAAAAGGCGCCTATGATAAGCTAAAAGAATTTAAACATTATATGACAGAATTCTACCCAAATGTAGGTAAGAGAATAATACTGGTACATGGCTTCTTGAACACAAATCTTGTTGCGGCTGCTTCTGATATGTTCCTTGTACCGTCAGTATTTGAGCCTTGCGGGTTGACGCAGCTTGAAGCAATGGCAAAAGGTTCTCTGCCTGTTGCAACATCAACCGGAGGACTCGTTAATACAATCAATGATAATGTTGACGGATTCAGAACAAAAGCTTTCTATGATGAAACAGGCAGCAAACAACTGCTGTACGGCGGCGGATTTGCAAACAATAACGATGCATACTGTGAAGCTCTTGAAAGAGCACTGGATGTATATTACAACAACCATTCAAAATTTGAACAAATGCAAAAAACAGCAATGCAAAACGACTTTAGCTGGAACAAAGAAGGCGGAGCCCTTGATAAATACATAAATCTTATTAGAACAGGCAGAACAGAATAAAAGATAAATAAACACGTAGCAATATAAAAGTCCGGATTTTAAATAAATCCGGACTTTACTATTTATTTCACATCTATACAGCAGTTCTTATATAATGAGAAAATACCTGAGAAAAATACATAATAGAGCTAAAGAAAACTACTATTATTGCTGTTTCTATGGCTAATGCCCAGAGAGCCCATTTTCTTTGCACGGAATGAAAGTGATTTATACTCTCCCATTCTTTATTTTCCCACGCCCATTCATTTCCCTTAGTGCCGCAATAAATTGAGAAAAGAATAGAAAGCAGCCATCCAATATAAGGAATAAAAGGCAGTACAAATGCAATACAGGCAATAGGCGTATTATTACACAAGCCCCATATCGGGGTTATTATGCAGGCACCCCAGTTAAAGCAGTTAATATTTTTAGGGAAAGCCTGTCCCTTAACACGATACCTGTTTTCTTTTTTTAATTTTTCAGTATCGTATCCGAATTCTATATTAGAAGAAGCGCCATGATTTCCATAACGGGGAACAGCGCTTCTTATTCTTGATTCATTATTATCGTAAGACACAAAAATAATCCTGTATTCAGTAACAAAAATATTATACCAAATTTTTAATTATTTTTATGCTTCTTAGATTTTTTATTCTCATTTGTATCAACATCTGAGGACCCCGTATCAGCCTCAGCGTGTTCATCATTATCAGCTAATTCATCTGAAGAATCTTCTTCCGCTGCGTCTGTATCAGAACTTGTATCTTCCTGATTTTCATCAGCTTCTGAATCAGTATTTTCGTTATTGTCATCATTTTTTTCACAGTTGTCAGATGACTCTTCCTCAGATTCGTTTTCATCAGTATTGCCAGAAACCTCACATTCTTCTTCTGAATCATTACCGGCTGAATTGAGAGATTCCTGTTCTTGTGCTTCTATTTCTTCAATTTCTTCTTTAGTTCTTGCTCTTATAACAGGTATGTTCAGCATAAGAGCTATTTCATCGCCGTCAGCCTCCAGATTTAAATCAAGAGCTTCCTGATCAATTTCCACATACTTAGAAATGACGGTGATAAGCTGTTCTCGCATTTTCTGCATAGTTGCACCGTCCAGATTAGATCTATCCTGCATCAAAACGAGCTTTAATCTGTTTGTTGCAGTATCTTTAGATGACTCAGCATCCTGCAGCCTGTCTTTTTGAAAGAAGTTCAAGACTCTGTTGTATAAATTACTGAAAATATTTTCACTCATTGTCCTGCCTCCTTCCTATTCATTATCCTGTTTAGATTTAATACCAAAGAGTTTTTTTATTTTATCAATAAAAGCAGCAAAACCTGTAGGCTGGTTTATATCCATAAAAGGAACTTCCTCGCCTTTTATACGTCTTGCTACATTTATATAAGCCTTACCGGCCGGAGAATCTTCTACATTAACAATCGGCTCGCCTCTGTTTGTAGAAGTAATAATACCAGTATCCTCCGGTATAACGCCTATTAAATCACTGGAAAGAATATCACATACATCCTCTACGCTCATCATATCATTAGATTGAATCATATTCGGACGCACTCTGTTTACAAGCAGCTTATACGATTTGATTTCTTCTCTTGCTTCCAAAAGTCCTATGATTCTGTCCGCATCTCTGACCGCCGACATCTCGGGAGTTGTTACGACAATAGCTTCCGAAGCACCGGATACTGCAGTTTTAAAACCTTCTTCTATACCTGCAGGACAATCAACAAGTACAAAATCAAAATCCTCCTGCAGCTGTTCGCAAATAGATTTTAATTGCTCAGAGCTGACAGCAGACTTGTCGCGAGTTTGAGCAGCAGCCAAAAGGCACAAATTAGGGTTCTTTTTATCTTTAACAAGAGCCTGTTTTAACTTGCAGCGTTCTTCAACAACATCAACAAGAGTATATACAATACGGTTTTCCAGCCCCAGAAGCAAATCCAAATTTCTAAGCCCGATATCAGTATCTACCAGTACTACACTGGATCCGCTTTTTGCAAGTGCAGTTCCTATATTGGCAGAGGTAGTAGTTTTACCTACACCGCCTTTGCCGGAAGTAATTACTATTACTCTACCTGTCATCTCTATTATGCTCCTTTACCTGTCTTTTACTTGTCACTATCTGTCATTAATTTTTAAAATCACAATACTTCCGTTAACATTTCTCGCTTCTTCCGGAGTAAAAGTATTAGATTTTTCCACATAAATATTTTTTATATGATCCGGTCTTCTGGCGTATGAATCTGCAATGCGCAATTGTATAGCATTGAGCGTAAGAGCTCTGATTCTGGCCTTTGTGTTGCCTTTACAGCCGGCATGGGCAATACCTCCCAAAATACCCCATACGGTAATATCACCCGCTGCGTGGATTTCACATCCCGGATGACAGTCACCTATAATAACAACATTTCCGTTTGATTTTATAACCTGTCCGGAACGTACTGTCTGCTTATGATATTGAGTATTCATCTGCAGAATTTCATAATCCTCGTCTGTCATTTCTTCCTCGGGGATTTCAAAATTATCTTCAGCCTCTTTTGTTAAAGGCCAGTTTTTCATATCAGACAATTCTTTTTCATCACTCAAAATATTCTCAAGTTTTGTTTCTGAATCAAAAATACTATCCAGCTGCTCCTGTATCTCTTCTTCTTTTTCTTCTGTCATAGGTTCTGCAGGCAGTGCTGTAAAGTCATTATGTGCAGGAATTTCTTTATCAGTTGTTTCTGCTGTGTTTTCTGAATTGACACCGTCACAAGTTTCTTTTGATGAAGAATCCAAAACATCGCTCTTATCCTGTGAATTCTCTAAAGCAGACTCAGTCTGTTCAGTTTTTTCATCAGATACAGCAGCTGTTTCCTTTTCATTATCAATAACCTCAGCATTTACTGTATCGTTGTTTACATCAACAGCATCAGTATCATCATCTTCATTATCTTTATTTTTAGACTCTTCTTCAATATGCTCTGTCATCGGGATATACTGTTCAGAAGGCGCATCAACAGGGTCTTTTGCTTCCAGTGAAGAAAGCTCTTCCTGCAGCTCTTCTTCCACATCCTTTGTGCTGATACCGAGAGTGGCAGCAGCAAGTTCTGTCTGCTGTGATTGTGACTCTATTAATGACAGAGTGGAATTTATACTGTTTATCAAAGAATTAATACTTAAAAGCTGAGACTGGTTTAGAGTAATGTCTCCCAGTTTCAGCCATATTCTTTTATTTGCAGCTTCCTGTTTTTCTATGATATTGCTGAGTTCAAAAACAACATCAGCAGGTGTGCCTGCATGTGTCAAATCTATAATGTATCTGGTATTTAGTTCCATATCCTTTAACCCGTTAAAATAAAAACTTACCCCGAAGGTCTATAATAAAAGGATATATGAAATATCTATCAAATACAATTGTTTGTAATTGAATGTTGCAATTTGTTATAAAAAATTTATTCTTTATATCCATCCGGCAGCCATTGATGTATTTTGTCTTGCAAACCCTTTGCTGTAGCAACTCTATCATTAAGTGTATTTAATATTTGTTGATTTGCTTTTATAATTTCATCCTGCTGTTTTATTGTAGTTTGTAGTTGACTTACTGTATTTTTACTCGTAGCAATTTCTTTTTTTACTTTGGTCAATCTATCTTTAGCATCGGCAAGTTTCTTTTTATCTTCATCAGATAAATTATCTTGCTTTTCTAGAGTTTCGATGGTATTCGTTAAACTTCTTTCTTCATTCATTAAATTACCTAAAGTAATATTTTCGTCAGTCAAAGCCTTATTCGCATTTTTCTTTGTGGTTTCTGCAGTAGTTATATAATTTGATGCCTCATTAATTTTTCCATTTATTCTGGTTATTGAGTTCATTAGCCCATTACTAGCGTTTTTAAGCGTTTCTGGTTTTGTATTTTCATCTAAACCCTGAGCAGCTAATATATTTTGATTTAAGGCAGACATGTCATCTTCATAGTCTACTGTATTCTGTGAGATTTCTTTTCTTTCTGATTTAGAAAATCCTGTATTCTGTGCACTATCACCGTCTTTTTTCGATATAAACATAGAAATCAGCGGGACAAGACTAAAAACAGCGCCAAGTGAGCTTATTATCGTGCCAAATATTGCAAATCCGTTACCGGATTTGGAAGAAGATGATGATGACGATGCTGAGTTCCAGAGTCCGTTTGAATATAAAATTCTATCCGGAACTGTAGGACTGCCCCAGTTTATTTTCGGTGTATTTTGACCGTTAAGAAGAGTGCCAACATTGGTTGAATAGATTGGGTTAGGGTTGCCTGTGTTATCAGTAGACTGATTAACAAGAGGCCAACCTTTGTTGGTGTTCGAACATATAACACTGTCTTTATAATTCTGTAAACTGTTGCCGTTCATGTTCTTTCTCTCAACTTTTGTACTCTTATATATATAAAGTATATACCATTCAAAAAATTGCTATTTTAGTATATACTTTGTTAACATTTCTTAATATTAAAATTTGCTCTATTATATTGCTTATGATATTGTCATTTCTAAGGATAATATTATGGGTGAAAAATTAGATATTATAACAATAGGTGAAAGCCTTATTGAGCTTTCCAGCCCGACAAGTCTTGCGTATTCAAAAACACTGGACAAATATTACGGCGGTGACACTCTGTGTACGGCAGTAGCAGCCCAGAGACTCGGTTCTCAGGCAGGTTACATTTCAAGGGTTGCAAACGATCCTTTTAGAGAATATCTCATGGACGCCTGGCAGTCGGAAGGGCTTGATATATCACAGGTAAAACTCATTGACGGGTTTAACGGTGTATATTTTATCGGACATCCGGAAAATGAAGAAAAAGAGTTTGTTTATTACAGAAAAAAAACTGCCGCAACCAAACTTTCAATTGATGATATATATAAAGAGTATATACTCAGTGCGGACATTATTTATGCAACAGGTGTTACACAATCGCTTTCTTTAAGCGCCAAAGAAGCAGTGAAAAAAGCTTTTCAAATAGCCTCTGAAAATAATATGACAACGGCATATGATCCAAATTTTGACCCGAGACTCTGGGGAGTACAGGATGCGAAAGATGCCTTTGATGAAATATCAGACTACATAAGTATTATGTTTTTAAGTTTGGAACACGATTGTATAAAGCTTTTTGAAATAGATTCACCGGACAAATGCATAAAATATTTGTGGGACAAAGGAATAAGTATTGTCGTTGTAAAATCAGCAAAGGACAAAGGATATTTTGTCGGTTTTGAAGGCGATATAACTTTTATAAAATTTCAAACAGAAGAAGTAGTGGACTCTACGGGTTCCGGTGATGCCTTTAACGGTGCATTTTTACACGGGCTAAATTCCGGTATGACAGCATTCGAAGCAGCAAAACTGGCAGCGATAGATGCGGCAATACAATGCAAAGGGATGGGCGCGATTAAGTCCACACCGTACAAAGAAGAAGTGTATTCAGCATATTACGGTCAATAGCAGGTACTATTATGTCTGATAAAGTTAAACACATTGCGGTTTCCGGTTATTACGGGTTTGACAATTTCGGTGACGAAGCAATTTTAAATGTTTTGACAAAAGAATTAAAGAAAAACAATTTTTACATAACAGTCTTTTCAAAAAATCCTGAAAAAACAGGATTTAACCTCGGAGTAAATGCTGTTTACACATTTAATATAAAGTCAATAATAAAAACTCTGAAAAACTGCGATGTACTGATAAGCGGAGGCGGCAGCCTTTTACAGGATTCAACGAGTTTAAAGAGTCTTTTGTATTATGTTTTTGTGATTTTGTGTGCAGAATTTTTAAAAAAAGATGTAATTATTTTTGCACAGGGAATAGGGCCTATAAAAAATATTTTTGGGAAATTGCTTACAAAAATTGCACTGAAAAAATGTAAATACATAACTGTACGGGATGAAAAAAGCCTCTTTTTATTAAGAAGCTGGAAGCTCAACCCTGAGCTTGTATCAGACCCCGTATGGAATATTAGAACAAAAGCATACAATCCTGCAGACAAGGTCGGTATACAGCTAAGAAGCTGGAAGGGGCTGTCTCAAAAATATCTTTTTAATCTTGCAAAAAGTGTAGTTGATTATTTTCCGGATAAGCAAATATATATATATTCATTTCAAGACGCACTTGATTTGGATATATGCAAACATTTTGAAGCACAGCTAAAGCTTCTAAAGCCTGATATCAAGACAAAGCTGATAAATGCAATGAGCATAGAAAATACTGTAGAGTCTTTTGCAGAATTGAATTATTTGATAGGTATGAGATACCATGCCTGCCTTCTTGCGCTAAAATACGGAATCCCCACACTTGCTCTGAGTTATGACACAAAAGTAAAGAAACTCGCTGACAGGTTTGATTTGCCATGTTCAGAGTTAAATGAAAATGAAGATTTAAACACATTATTCGATAAATTAAAAGCAATTCAAACGCAGATGATACAAAAAAAAGCAAAGGATTGTGTTTTTGATTTTAATAAAATACTAAATAAAATATCCGGGTCAGAATTGTAGATGTTACACAATTCAATGACAGATTTTAATATTGATAATATTTATTATGCAGCGGATTTTGACAATGCTGTGTAGTTGAACGAACTGAGTGAAGGACTATATGTGATGGATTCTTCGTCCTCTCACAAAACTATACTTAATCTTTTTGTTCGGCTGAGTGTTCAGAATGACAGATTATTTTATTACATGTCTCATTCGTCATTCTGAGGAAACGAAGTGATCGAAGAATCTATTCCTACGTCATTCTGAAGCGTCAGCCGTACCCGAAGGGCATTTTGATATGTACGGCTCGTAAATCTTTATACTGCACGCACAAGCGAAGCTTTTGCGTGCAGTATAGTAATTATGTCACATTGAAAAGGTTAGCAGTGACGGCTCAAAGCGGAATCTGACGGGGCTTTACCCCATGCGAAGACAAACCACGCTTTGCCGTAGCGTCAGTATTCCAAGACAGGCTCGAGGCGCCAACTGCAACACTAGATTAGATAAGAAAAAGTAAAATTTGTCCTTCTTTTTTCAAGCCGTTTGGGCTCTTACGAAGAATTATCAAAATAATATGAAAAACTTGACTTAGAGCTGCTATTAGGTGATAGATTATAAATACAAGGCATTAGGTAAATATTTGAGGTAGAGATGAACAGAAGAGAATTTATCAAAAATTCACTATTGGCTGCAAGCGGTGCTGTTTTGTTAAGCGGATGTACTTTTAGAACAACAAGTAATAGTTTATCATCTTCAAAAGTTACAACTACTAAATTTAAACATCTTGACATATCTATGCTAGGCTTTGGAGCAATGAGACTTCCGACTACCTCAAACGGAATTATAGATGATGAACTTAATAAAAAGATGGTGCAAAGAGCAATTGATGCAGGCATAAACTATTTTGATACAGCCTATATGTATATGAGAGGAAAAAGTGAAAAAGCAATGGGAGATGCTCTGAAAAAATATGATAGAGAGTCATTTAACCTTACAACCAAAATGCCTGTTATGCTGCTCGAAAAAGAAGAGGATGTTGAAAGAATTTTCAATGAACAGCTGCAAAGATGCCAGACAGATTACTTTGATTTTTATCTTGTACACTGTCTGAATAAACATAACTGGGAAAATACTAAAAAATATAATGTAATTCCTTTTTTGGAAAGAATGAAAAAAGAAGGAAAAATTAAACACCTTGGCTTTTCTCACCATGATACACCTGAACTTTTGCAGGAAATTATAGACTACTATGACAAATGGGAATTTGTCCAGCTGCAGATAAACAGACTCGATTGGAAAGCTTGCAGAGGTAAAGAACAATACGAAATTGCAAGAAAGGAAAATTTGCCGATTATTGTTATGGAGCCCTTAAGAGGCAGTGCACTTGCAAACTTGAATACATCTGCAACAAAAATACTCAAAGATTACAATCCGGATGTGAGTGTTGCCTCGTGGGCGTTCAGATGGCTTGCCGGTTTGGATGGAATTTTGACTATGCTTAGCGGTATGACTCTGCCTGAACATCTGGAGGATAACATCAAAACATTTACAAATCTTACACCGCTCTCTAAAGAAGAAAATGAAGTGTATGACAGAGCGATAGCTGCTCATTTGAAAACACAGGCAATAGGCTGTACAACATGCAGATACTGTGAATGCCCTATAGGAGTAGATATTGCCAGTATATTTTCTGTTTATAATCAATACAAACAGGATACAACAGGCATGGGTAAAAATGGATTTATCAGCCATTATGAAGCATTGAAAGAATCAGAAAGAGCAGATAAATGTATAAAATGCGGACTATGTAAAACAAAATGCCCGCAGCGGCTTGATATCCCTGCACTTCTTGAAAAAGTAGACAAAGCATACAGACAGATTAAAGGCGCTTAGTATGTTTAAAAATTTCAGAGGCAGTAAAAAACCTTATTTTATAAGATTGAGTCTAACATTTGTATTCTTTATAATTGCATTGACTGCTTTTTTTAGTCACTTTAAACCTGCTGTGTATATTATGCAATTTAATTTTGCGCCTGCTCTGACAAGAGTGTTTGTTGATTTTTCAATAATTACAATTGCTATTGTTATTATTAATATTTTATTGGCTTTTGTTTTCGGGCGTTTTTACTGCTCGGTATTCTGTCCGTTTGGTATTCTGCAGGATATAATAGGCTCTGTTTTCAGAAGAAGAAGCGGTAAATCGCCAAACTTTTATTACATAAGATATATAGTACTGGCGGCTACACTTGCTTGCGCTTTTATTGGTATTAGTGCAATATTCAGATATCTTGACCCGTATTCAAATTTCGGAAATATAATCACTGGTTTTGTTCATTATAAAGAAGTTTCTTTGTATACGTTTGCTCCTCTCATAATATTGGTTTTACTGGTTTTGTGGAAAAACAGAATATTTTGTACAACCTTGTGTCCGGTAGGTACATTTCTTGGATTATGTTCAAAATATGGTATTTTTAAAATGTATATATCACCGGATATTTGCAAAAAATGCGGTCAATGCGAAAAAGAGTGTCCGGCAGGAGCTATAGACTCCGAGAAAAAAACTCTTGATAACGAAAGATGCATACGCTGTATGAGATGTGTCGCAAAATGTCCGGGACATGGAATCTTATTTGGAGTACAGAATACTTCAGTACCTGTTAAATTTGAGCCGTCGAGGAGGAATTTTATAACAACAGGTGTGGTTCTAGCAGTTGCTGCGGGTGTCCTTGCAAAAGGCAAAGATATTGCAAAAACGGTTGTCGATTCTTTCAAGAACAGACCGATACTGCCTCCGGGGGCAGTATCACCAGAGGACTTTGCGCAAAAGTGTACAAACTGCGGGTTATGTGTAGAACACTGCAAAGGGAAAATCCTTAAAAAACCTGATGCTGACTATGAAACAGTGCATATTGATTTTTCTAAAGGGAAATGTGAATATAATTGCAAAAATTGCTCTGATATTTGTCCGACAGGTGCAATAAGAAAAATGACACTGGATGAAAAACAAAATTGCAGAATCGGACTCGTAAAACTGGACAGAGATATGTGTTCAAAATGCGGTTTGTGCTCGCATGTATGTCCCAAAGGGGCCTTAAGACACAGCGCAGGGAATGTACCTGAATATCTGGCTGCAAAATGTATAGGCTGCGGTGCCTGTCAGAATATATGTCCAGCACAAGCAATAGAAGTTGTTTCCATAAAGAAACAAAGTCAGATATAATTAAAATGGAATATAAAATAGGAGAAGGTTATGTCTATAGGTTTTACAGAAATATTTTTAATACTTGTTGTGATACTTTTACTTTTCGGTTCGAAGAGAATACCTGAACTTGCTAAGGCATTGGGCAGAGCTGCGTATGAGTTTAAGAATGCAAAAGAAACTCTGCAAAAAGAAGCTCAGGAGTTAACAGAAAATGCACAAAAAGCAGCTGAAGCAGAGGCTAAAAGTATACAGACTGCTCAGACCGAATCACAGACAGAAGTTTCTTCAAAATAATGAGTACAGAGGATAAACAACAGGAAGAGCAAACTTTTATACATCATCTTGAAGCCCTTAGAAGTATGCTGATAAGGTCTATAGTCGCAGTTTTAATATTGTCACCTGCAGGGTTTTATGCTGCGCCCAAATTTATTGATTTTTTGATAAGAAATACTCTGCCTCAGGGAATAACAAAGCTGCACTATTTTTCACCGATGGAAGTTTTTGTAATACAGCTAAAGGCAGGGCTTGTTATAGCTTTTACTCTGGCATTCCCTTATATTGCACTGCAGGTGCGGAAATTTGTTCTGCCTGCGCTGTATGAACACGAGCGAAAGTTTATGGACTGGCTTGTTGTTCTTGCTACTTTTTTGTTTGTGACAGGTGTTTGTTTTTGTGTATTTATGATAATGCCTTTAATAATGAACTTTTCAGCAGCATTTTCTACAGCTCAACTGGAGGCAACACTCGGACTGGAAAGCTTTATAAATTTGTCAGCCGGCATGATGCTTGCCTTTGGCTTAATGTTTCAGGTGCCACTTGCGGTTTTGATAGGGATAAAATTCGGTATTTTGAGTGTAAAAATGCTTGAAAATGCAAGACCTTATATAATCGTCGGCATTCTTATTCTTGCTGCTATTTTTACACCGCCTGATATTGTCAGCCAACTTATGCTCGGGATACCGACATGGCTTTTATTCGAGGCAGGGATGTTTGCAGCACGTTTTATTGAAAAGAAAAATGTTTAAAGAATACTGCAGACTTTACACAGCCTTGTATATGCCGATTGAAAGAATTTATGTGTCACTAAACCGACATCTATTGACTTAGAGTAAACTCTCAAGGTTAATATATATATTGATAAAATCATGATCACACATCTGAATAAAGCCGCACCAAGCAATAATACAAGTTATAGAAAGATAAAACAACCTGCCGTTCCTACAGCACAGCAGGTAAATGAAATGCTAAAAAATCTTGATAAACACACTCTTGCCATATACAAAAACGGTCAAATACATTATTACAACCAGAGAAATCTGAAACCTGTTTTTCTGGCATTAAAAGATTTTAATAACGACTTTAAAGACTGCTATATTGTAGACAGAAGAATAAGCAAGGCTTCTGCAATTCTGTTTGCGTACGGAAATGCAAAAAATATCACAACTCCGATAATGACAAAGTCGGCACAGGAATTTTTTATAAAACAAGGTATAAACTGCAAAGCAGATCAAATAACAGACAGTGTATTAGACAAAAATTTAAAGATAAAATGTCCTTTAGAAAAATCCGTTCTAAATACAGACAATCCTTATGAAGGATATCAGATTTTGAAACAAAAAGTTTTCCCAAAAGGCATTGAATACGAAAAACAGTTTTATAAGAACGGCATGTCACCTGAGGAATATAAAATACTGGATAAAAAGCTTAATCTGCTTTATTTAAATACAAGAAAAAATTCTGCATTAAATTTTAAAGGAGGCCTATATGATGCAACAGCCTTTATTCAGGCTCATACTCTTTTAAACAGAGGGCTGACAAATATTGGCGGCTGTGCAATCCCTAATGCGATTATGTCTAATACAAAAGAAGAGGCGCTTGAGAGAATAGGAATGTCTACACTCAGTGTGACTTTTGCCTTTATAATGCCTTTATTTTTGCTGCCAAGGTACAACAAATTCTTTTTGTCTAAAAACAGTATCGTAAAAAACTTTGCAAACAATGAAAAGAAAATTATCCAGGTTTCAAAAGAATATCTGACAAAAGATACCCAAACAATGATAAAAGGCATAAGAGAATCGGCAAAACAACTGAAAGCGGAAGCTGATTTTGAAAATATACTACAAAGATTTAAAGGTAAAGAACAAGATTTAAAAACGAAGCTTTTAAAAGCACATGAACAGATATTACGTTCCGATTTTATCTCCACGGGACTTTTGATGGGCAGTATCCCGTGGATTGCAACAGGAATCACCGAATACAAAACCGGACGAAAAGGTTTTTCAGCAACCTTTAATATGCTTGAAGAAAAAGAAATATCAAAAAAAGAACATAGAAAAAGTAAATTGAAACGTCTTGCCGGCACACTTGCATTTGCCTTCATTCCCGGTGTTTTACTATCAAAAGTTGTGACAAAAGGACTAAGTTCGACAACAGCAAACATAATAAAAAATAATGCTCAAAATTTTAACTACACGTCCGGCGTAAGTATGTCAAAAACAGTTAATGCTATGAAGTGGGCATTTACAGGCTTTTTGGCAAAGCTGCCTTCTTCCCGTGACAAATACGAATTAAGAGACAGAACAGCAAGAGAAGGAGCCACTTTTGTAATGTTTTTCGGCGGGGATTTCTTAATAAATAACATTTTAGGCAGACTCTCCGACCGTTTTTTAGGTACAAAGATTATGAATACAGATAAGTATAAAGGTCAAAAAATAGGTTTTCTAAAAAGCTTTTTGCTGCCGACAAGACGTTTCAGGCAACTGGATAACCTGAAAAATGTTTCTCCGGATGTAATTAAGAAAACAAAAAATATTGGAGCAATTTTATACTGGGTATCTTTGATTACAAATATGGCAGTACTCGGTTTTATAGTTCCGCATTTTTTAAACAAAATGCTCAGACACTCCGTTGAAAAAGACAAATCAAGAAATATTATTTTTCAAAAGAAAAACACTGAATTTGATTTATATAAGAATATAGAAAGCTTGATAAAAACAAATAAATTTTAGACAGCTTTTTCTTCCGGTTTAGTATTGTTCATAGGGTTCCAGGTGTCTTTCAGATTATTTTTTATAAGATTCTGGTAAAAATTCTCTTTATAATCTAAAATATCAAGCTGCGTTTGTAATTCTTTCATTTGAGACAGTGCTTTATTTTTTGTAGCACGAATAATTTCATACCTCTCCTGTATGGTGGAATCACCTATAATACACAAATCAATATAACGCTTGATTGATTTATTTTCCGTACCTACAGAACGCAGGCATTTTACGATTTTTACCCACTCAAGATCACTGTCTGAAAAGAGTCTTATATTATTTTCATTTCTTTTTACAAAAGGAAAAAATCCGCATTTTGCCCAGAAGCGGATTGTGTGCTCCGATACGTCCATTTTTTCTGCAACTTCTTTAACTGTATACATATTTCATCTCCAATCTATATAGTATTTTAGCACAAAAGATTAGAGCTGCTCTAAAGTAACAACAATTATCAACTGGACACACTAAATAAAGTTGGATTAAAATTGGGTTAATATTGAATCTGGAGTATATCAAATGTTATTTTATGCGGATTTACACATACATTCCAAATATTCAAGAGCCACCAGCAAAAACTGCAACCTTGAAGAACTCGCCGTATGGGCACAGAAAAAAGGATTGAGTGTTATTTCTACAGGCGATTTTACACATCCTGCATGGTTTAATGAAATTAAAGAAAAACTCGTGCCTGCAGGAAACGGTATATTCAGACTGCGTCCGGATATAGAAAAACAAATTTTAACCCCTGAAAAGCCTGTATATTTTATACTTTCCGTTGAAATTTCCACAATATATAAAAAAGGAGACAAAACAAGAAAAGTTCATCATGTCGTTTTTTCTCCGGATATGGAATCCGCACAGAATTTCAGGCAGAAACTTGGTGCAATAGGAAATATAAACTCTGACGGCAGACCGATACTCGGATTGGATTCAAGAAATCTTCTGGAAACAGTTCTTGAATCAGGAGAAGGAAGTTTTATAATCCCTGCACATATTTGGACCCCATGGTTTTCTGTTCTGGGTTCAAAATCGGGATTTGATTCCATTGAGGAATGCTATGAAGATTTGTCAGACCATATTTTTGCGGTTGAAACAGGGCTTTCATCTGATCCTGAGATGAACTGGCATGTTTCAAGCCTTGATAAATACAGACTTGTTTCAAACTCTGATGCGCATTCTCCGTCGAAACTGGCAAGAGAAGCTACGATATTTGATACGGAACCTGATTATTTCAGTATGATGAATGCACTAAAAACGGGCAGAGGATATGTAGGAACGGTAGAATTCTTCCCTGAAGAAGGAAAATACCATGATGACGGGCACAGAAAATGCAACATTTGCCTTACACCCTCCGAGACTAAAAAGCTAAACGGAATCTGTCCCGTATGCGGGAAGCCTCTTACAATAGGTGTAGCAAACAGAGTATATGAGCTTTCTGACAGACAAGGTCAGGTTACACCGCCTGCTACTGCAGGAAAAGTGGTAAGTCTTGTTCCTCTGCCGGAAATTCTTTCTGAAATAATGCAGGTTGGTCCTGCAAGTAAATCAGTGTCTTTTGAATATGAAAATTTAATACACAAACTGGGTTCTGAACTTTCAATTCTTACAAGTATACCTGTCGAAGAAATAGAAAAAGTTCATTCTCCTCTATTAGCAGAAGCAATTTCAAGACTAAGAAAAGGAGAAGTTATAAGACAATCTGGATATGACGGAGAATACGGCATAATAAAACTATTCAATGATGATGAAATTGTAAAAAAAAACTCCGTTAATTTAAAACTCGATATAAACATTCCAAATACACCGGAAATAGAAAACAATAACGCAAAAAACTCATTAAATACTAAAGAGTATTCTCTAAATAATTTGAGTAATGTAAGCCCCAATCCGGCAAATACACAGAATACAGAGACGACAAAGACAGCAAAACTGGATGAATACCAGTATGCAGCAGTTGAAAACACAGCTAAAAAGCTGTTGATAACAGCAGGCCCCGGATCCGGTAAGACAACTGTACTTACAAAACGTATAGCTTATTTAATTAAAGAAAAGAATATACCGGCAGAAAGCTGTCTGGCGATAACTTTTACAAGAAAAGCAGCACAAGAACTAAAAGACAGACTTGCCATACTTCTTGAGAATAAACAGACAGAAGCAATCAGTATAAATACATTCCATTCGTTATGTTTTTCGATATTAAAAGAAAATTACAGTCTTGCCGGACTGACTGAAGATTTTCAGGTTATATCGGAAGAGGAAAAAGCTTTATATAACAACCTCCCTGATAATATGTTATGCTTTGACGATTTAATCAAATTAACAATAAAACTTTTCGATAATCATCCTGATGTTCTTTCAGCATATAGGACAAAATTTAAATATATTTCTGTCGATGAATATCAGGATATTGATGAACAGCAGTATAAGCTTATAAAAATGCTTGCAACTGATGATACAAATATGTGCGTCATAGGAGACCCTAATCAGGCAATATACGGTTTTAGAGGAGGAGACGCTAAATTTTTCAACAATTTTACAAATGATTATTCTGATGTTGCGACTATCAATTTGAAAAACAACTACAGGAGTACAAAAGACATAGTAAACGCTTCAAATCAAATGATAGAGTCGTTCAACACAATTTCAAAAGGCATTTCCGTAAATAATAAAATCACAATCCATACAGCTCCCGCAGAAAAATCCGAAGCGGAATTTATAGTAAGCACAATCGAAAATTTGATAGGCGGGCACAATCTCTTTTCAATAGATACTGACAGGACAGACGGTCAGAGCAGCGAATTTTCATTTGGAGATATCGCGATTCTATACAGAACATCACTGCAGCTAAAGCCGATAGAAGAAGCTCTTACAAGATCAGGGATGCCGTTTGTAAAGCTATCCGATGATTTGTTATGCACGAAAAAAGAAGTAAGAAACTTATTAAAGAAACTCAATAACAATATAGATATAAGTGAGCAGCTAAAACATCTAAAAAATGATTTTGAAAACAAAATAGATTCTTTTATCTGGGAATATATAGAAAAACTTGCACTTGAATATAAAAATAAAAATGATTTTATACACGAAGTATCATTGTTGAAAGAATCAGATACAATTGATTCACGTGCGGACAGAATTTCTTTAATGACTTTGCATTCTTCAAAAGGATTGGAATTCAACTGTGTATTTATAGCCGGTCTTGAAAACGGATTGATACCTTTATACAAAGCCGAAACAGAAAAAGAAATTGAAGAAGAAAGGCGTCTTTTATACGTGGGAATGACACGAGCAAAACAGCTTCTGTTTTTAACAAGAGCAAAAAAAAGACACATATTCGGCAAAACAGAAAGTAGAGAGATTTCACCTTTCTTAGAAAAAATAGAACGTGACCTGCTAAAGCTTACAAATTTTGATAAAGAATATAAAAAGACAGAAAATGATAATGTAAATCAGCTCAGTTTATTTTGAAAAAATAATGAATAGTTTATATGTTATAATTTTGCAAAAGGAGATTATATGAAAAAAGTAATCATTGTACTTTTTTTGATGACAGCATTTTCACTCACTGCATTTGCTGCAAAATATAAAGTTAATACAAGCGGAAAAGTTACTTCCCCCTCAGGCAGCGTGCAGCAAAACAGTGTTTTAAATACACAGACGAATTTATACAACAATTATTATGCACCGCAGTATGTAAATTCACAAAAAGTACTGGCAGGACAGGTAGGAACAATAGACATTGTCATGGATTACTCAGGAAGTATGCTCTACTGGATACAGGAAGCTCAGAAAACAATGACGCAAATCATTTCCCAGCTGCCGCCATCTACACGTATCGGTTTCAGGGTATTCGGACAAAACGGCGGGAACAATCCGTATAAACCAAACCTTGCTAAAGTAAAAGAGATTATTAAAACAGCAAACGGAAAATATAAAGTAGCAACAAAAAGTGATGATTATCTCGGCTCGACATCAGGTTCCTGCAGTGCAACAGCACAAGCTGCACCGGTTTTGCAAAACAACACTCAAGCACTTGTAACAGGTATGAATTCCTTTTCATTAGGCGGCTCAACACCTCTGACTTACGGTCTATATCAGGCGGTTGAGCAAGATTTTGCAGGAATGCCTGCAAATTTTGCAAAGAAAATAGTACTTATTACAGACGGCGGTGAAAACTGCGGGGGGGATCCTTGCGCCTTTGCCAGAGAATTGATAAAGAAACGTAATGATATACATATTGATGTTGTACTTGTATCCTCATCTTCTCAGGAATTAAGATGCCTTGCTGACATAACGGGCGGAAAAATGTATACAACAAACGATGTATCAAGTTTTTCAAACGTGTTGATACAATCTATGCAGACTCCGCCGGATGCTGTACAAACAGCACCGCAGCAAAAACCGCAACAAAACTATGAATATGTGGATTTTTAATCAGATAACAACATACAGACTTACCGGCAATCAAACAGCTAGTATAAGTTAACTTCAAAATTGCCGCCTGTCATTTTAACGGATAATTTTAATGTTTGATTTTTATACGCAGCAGGAGGGGTTTTGTAGGTCGGTGTATTCATCATTGCAGAATAGACAGCATCATTGAGGCTGTCATTTATTGACTGCTGTGAAAAAGCTCGATTTATTAAATTTCCTGAAGCATCAAGTTTAAAAGAAACTATGCAGGAGCCGTCACCTACAACAGCAGTGAAATCTATATTTGATGCAATTTTATTTCGTAAACCGATTTTATAATTTGCATATTCTTTTTGAATTGCAGCTGTATTAACTACAGGTTTTGAAGCCTGCTTTGCAGTTTGCGCGGCTGTAGTTTTTACCGAAGTTTGTATATTTGAAACAACAGGCTTTTTAGATACAGTTTTTGAAGTTACAGCATTACTCAACGTCTTATTTGATACAGAAGTTTTTTTTGTCTGAGATTTGTTTGATTTCTTAACCTGTGAAGATGAAGTCTTCTTAACAGGAGTGTATGAGGGCTTATACACAGCAGCAGATTTTTTTACCGGAGTTACAATTTGATTTTTTACATTGTTGTATGTATCAATAACTTTTGACACAATAGGCGCCTGTTTAGTTTGCTGGGTTTCGAGCGTTTTTGGAGATGTCTGCGCAATCTTTCTTTCAATCCAAATTTCATCTATTGTCGGTATCTTTGTGTTCAATGCTTTTTTATTTACAGGCTTAGATTCTTGTTGTTCCTGTTTATCAGAACCATTACCGATAAAAAAAAGAAAAACAAAAGAAAACAAAATACAAATTGTAAATATTATTAATGATTTATTATCAAATCTCCTTGCTGCAGCAGGTCTGTATGAATAATTATTACTGTTAACAGATTGATTAGGTGCTGGATTATGAGTACCATTATTTATATCGGGAATATACAAAAAAGTATCATTGCCGCAGTCACAATAGTCCGGCTTTTGATTTAAAAACATTTTACCGCATTCGCTGCATTTATACATTATTAATTCCTTACTGTTTCTATATCTTTAAAATCTGCAGGTGTACTGTATTTTGTGGATGAAGAAATTTTCCAGCCGCCTTCCACAGTGGTGCTGATTCTGTTAGAACCTTCCGGAAAATTTAAAATTGATTTTCCCTGATAGCTTCTTATTACAGGTGCAATATACTGAATAGCATATGGTGTGAAAGAAGGATTTGTAGACCACGTCTGGATATTCATCACTTTTCCGTATTTATCAACATCAAAACTAAATTTAAAAACAGTGCCCTGAGGAACAATAGGAAGTCTTACATCCTGCATGATTTTATTTTGCAAATCCGAACGCCACTTGTTCCATCTTATAAGCTCTAACTGTTCTGCCTCCTGTTGCTCTTTAGCAATCTGAACAGAAGTTTTTTGCTGTTTTTCAGCAGTTTTTGTCTGCGCAGCAGGTGTTTTTTTAACGGTTTGCGTTGCTGTTTTCTTAGTCTGAGGTTTCGAAGCCTGCTTTGTTGTAGTTTGCACCTGCTTTTTAACCTGAGTCTGCACCTGCTTTTTAACCTGAGTCTGCACCTGCTTTTTAACCTGAGTCTGCACCTGCTTTTTAACCTGAGTCTGCACCTGCTTTACCGGCTGAGTTTTTTTCTCAGCCGCAGTAGTTTTTACAGTCTGCTGTTTTACAGTCTTTGTAACCGGTTCTGTAACCGTTTTATTCTGTTTTTGCACAAAAAACCGGGTAACAGGTTTATTCACTGTTTGCTTTTGTACTGTTTTTTCAGACGGCTGCTGATTAGTTCTTGTGGGAAGCTGTTTGGTTTCAGTTTCTACTTTATGAGTATCAACAATTTCATAAGCAGAATCATACACAAGTATTTGATTGTGCATTTTTGGGGTAAAACACACAACAAACATACTGTATAATATTGCCAAAAATATAATAGCGACTATAAATATCTTATACAAAATAATATCTCATTTCGTTAGTTATCAATTTTTGCAATTAACTCATCACAGGCATAGATTTCAAATTTTGTCTGGCTCAGCATATATGTTTCCGCAATCAACAATGCTGTAGGAACAAGAGCCGCAACCGAGCTTAAGAACATACCGTTTAGGTCGCCGCCCATTTCCTGCATAAAGTAAGAAATGTTCATTGAAAATTCAATAAAGATAATACATATACCGATAATAAATGAACGTCTCATTTCCGTATCGAGTTTTCTTACTCCTTGAATCCCGTATATTTCAACACCGTGCTGCAGATAATTGCTGAAACCGTCGTTTTTTAATACATTTGATGCCTGAACTTTTTTATTACAGAAAAATGCATTTACAAAAGCAAAAAATGCAAAAATGATTAAAAATGTAGCTAAAACAAGAAATATCGGACTGAACCTTAAGCCTGATATTCTTATCCAGCCTGCTGCTTCCGGGAAACACATAGCAAGAGTGTTTGAAACACCGTATGCAAGAAACGGTGCTGTCAAAATACCGAGAACAGTTTCTCCTATGGATTTTAGCTGGAGCATAAACAATTTATCTTTAATATTCTGTATTTTTGTATTACTAAGATTATTAACAAATGCTTCTATCCACTGCTGATAAGCTTTTACAACGCTTTCAAAATCTTCCCTGTATTCATATTTATCAAGTTCCTGAGAATAGACAAGACTGCTGTATTTAAAATACCCGCAGGCAACAGCTAATGCTATGCTGGAAGCTGTAAAAAACAAAGACATAAATACCGCAAAGAACGGCATTGTCTTAGGTGACATATAATACAATAAATTTATTGCGTAAACACCCGAATAAAATAATAAAGGTGCCAATATCATAAACTTTTCCGCAAATTGATTTGAAGAAGAAGCCCGCTCTGTTTTATTTTGCAGGTATAAATAAATACCCTGTTTCAGAGCAAGACCAATTGCGTACAAAATTATCGAATACATAACAACTATTCGCATATTTATAGGCATTTGTATCATAGTTGCAGCATCTTTCAGCGGCAATCCCGTAAGATAACCTGATAAACCGAATGCAAGTATTATCGATGAAGCAAATAGAGCAATATGCAAAAATATACCTGCTTTAGAGTTCATAGAAATTTTATGTTTGAGTTCACTTATCTTAAAGCCGACCTGTTTAATAATAGAAACTCTGACTTTTTCAATATCGCTTTTTCTCTTTTCTATTTTCATTTTTATAGCAGCGTTCCTGTCATCAAACATTCCCTGTACATCATTATTTAATGATAAATCAGGATGTGGCTGCTGATTATTTGCTACATTGTGTGTTTGAGAAACCTGATGATGAACTGTCTGCGCTGAATGTAGCAGCGGTACAGTCTGATTTTGCGCTGCAGAGTCAGGTTCTTCAGAATACTTAATTGTGATAAATTCGTCAGCATCTTTTATCATAATTTTACACATACCGGTAAAATCCATCTTTGACGGCAGCGGCTGACCTTTGAACAGAAGCCTGTCGCAATTAAGCGGATTAAATAAATGACAAACATTTGTGTTTCTGTCATATTCTACTGTCAGTACATAATCAAAGCCAAAATTTATGCAGCATTCACTTGTTTTTCCTGATGTAATATTTATGACATCACCGGAATTAAATGTCTGTTGAAATTTTTTAGTGATAATAGTAAAAGTCATTTATTTATCCTACCTTCCGATTGCTTCTAAAAGTTTTCTCTGAGATTTATTTACGGTTATCTCATTCACAATAATAAGTTTCTTTTCTCCTAAAACAGGATTCAATTTTGTTTTTACATAATCCAATTTTTCAGGCTCTGCATAAGCAAACATCATAGAAATTTCAGGTATATATTTCTGTACATTTTTGACATTTTGAGGCAGTGTTTCCCAATCAATCTGTTTTGATATATCACCTTCATTTTCTAAATCGCCTATTACAACCACAGACGGCGTGTAGCCTTCTTTTTTCATAGTAAGACAGTGATCAAAGGCTTTTTTTAGTGCTTCACCGTATGCGGTACCGTATTCGGAACTGTCATATTCAGTGAATTTATTTAAAGCTTTTGTGATACCTGAACCGTCAGTCGGTGCACCTTCATAAATTAAGTAAGATTTTTCCGAGACTCTGAGTATCTTAATAGCATCCTCAGGGTCAAGTATTGAACAAATTGATTTTAGGTATTTTATTTCCTCATCCAGTTTTGCTTGATTTGAGGCAGATGCATCTACCACAAAAATAACTGCTGCGGGTTTAAATTCATCAATTTTTATATTTTTGAGCCCCATAAAGATTAATTTGCACATAATCGCACAAACAAGTATTATAATCCCGAGTATAATCAATCTTTTATTATTCATAAAATCCTCATTTTCTAATAACTTAAAACAACTGACAATGGACTTGCCAGCTCTACCTGCAAATCAGTATATGCAGGTATTTCCGCATCTACGCCCTTCTCTGCAACGTTAGCTATAAGAGTACCGCCGCCGCTTATTCCTGCTCCGATAATTGCTCCCTGGGCTAAATTTGATGTATCACCTGTAAGTGCAGCAAAAGCTAACCCTATAAGTGCACCAATTGCAGCTGCAGCAAGCGTACTTGTTACGGCTTTCTTTACTTTTCCGTCATTTGTAACATTAAATTCTACAGGCTCTGTAGAAATTTGATAAGATTTTCCTCTCGGAGTAACAAGATTATTAAAAACAATTTTAACAGAGCCGTTCCTTGAACCGAGTTTCGCATGATTTGCTTCAGACAGTGTTCCGTATAATAAACTGCCCTGTTCCGCAATAATAGAGTCTTTATACATCCAGTTGCTTTTTAGAACAGCAGTAACATTATCACCTTTATTAGCAGTAGCAGTATTAATAGCTGCCTGTAAATAAACATCCATTGATGTACCCTTAGGTACTTTTCCGACAAAGCCCTTCAGGGTTGTATTATCCTGCTTTTTCGTCACCGCAGATTGTTTATCTGCAGATACCGAAGGTTTCGGTTGTTCAAAAGTATACTTTGTTTTTTCACCTGAGATTGTTTTTTGAACTACTTTTGAAAAATTTGCAAGATGCATTTGATTTTCAGATTGTTCGTATACAATATCCTGTTTTTTTATCATTTTAAGAATTTTTTTATGCACTTTTTTGCTTGAATCGTCTGATTCAAAATAATAAAAAAGGTTTGAACCGCTTTGCTGTAAAACTATTGATATATGTCTTTCCGGTTTTTTGGATGAAACTGAATATACAGAATATACGGGATTTTTTTGTTTTATATCATAAGAATTGTCAGTCAAAACACCTTCTACCTGAGGTATCAAAGTATTTTTATCAATGTTTTTTAAATAATTCAACTCGCTAAACGCAAAACATACATTTGTTGAAAACAAATAAACTATAGCTAATATTAATGAAACGTATTTTTTCACAACTATTTCTCCCTGATTTTAGTAGTTGTTATTTCTTTTGTAACAGATGTACTTCCGTCAGCATTAATTTTTATTATATTTTTAATAATACTTATCTCAAAAGGTTTATGCATTTGAGGAGAAGCAATGCACAATATTATAGTAAAAACCAGAACAATTACTGCTATAATAGCTGCAATAAATTTAATATTTAACTTCTCCAAAAGCATACTCAATATACTCCTTTAAGAATGATTATACATTAAATTCGAGTTTTTTCATAATATGTCCTAGAAAAATTCGTTCACATCACTTCATTCATTATCACGAATTTTTTGAGTGTCTTTTGTTCACTATACGTGAAGACATTTTGCACTGAAGCAAAGCCCTCTCACAAGACTTGACATTTAGTCAACTTTTGTTCGGCAGAGTGGCAAAAGAAGCAAGGTGAGCAGGTGCCGGCTGAGTTAAGCGGGGCACGCTTTGTGCGGAGCACCCGGTGCCGCTACGAAGGAAAATGTTGAGTTTTGACAAAGCGAACACGCGCAACGAAGTGAGCAGTAGTGAGCCTGTCCTTATGAAGTGCAGAAGTGTCTGATTTCAAGACAGCCGGCGGCAACTGTGACACTAGATTAGATTACAAGTATAATCTATGAATAATTAACCTAGTCCACGTTAGCCAAAACAACTAAACAAAAGATGAATAGATATATAATTATCAAAACATAATATAAGTTTTATGAAGAATATAAAACTTATATTAATTTTGTTTTTACAAATTATTCTGCAAACAGGATGCCTTGCCGATACAATAGATATTTCTTCATTTTTCGAGCTTTTAAACTCAGAGCTAAATAACGGTGATACCTACAGATTTACAAATAATCTTGTGTCAACAGAATCCATAGACAGACATTTTTTCAATTATAATATAAATTTTGACGGCAATATGTACAATATAGACGGAGAAAATCTCTACGGGGGATTTATACTGAGCAGGGATAACGCTTTTGACGAAGTTATTATGCAAAATTGTGCAGGTCAGATTTATCAAAACTCAAATTTTGCAGGCGCAATTTTCAACTTTGGAGGCGAAACTGACCTTATAAGCTCGGAATTTAAAAATAATTATGCAGATGCGGGAAACACAAACTTCGGCATAGGCGGTGCTGTCTACAATCTGCAGGGCGGAGAAATGATACTTCAAAATGCAGATTTTGAGTCAAACTATACAACCGGAGCAGGTGCAGTAGGCGGTGCTGTCTCAAACGGATATAACGACAGCGGAACTGCTAAAATGACTATAAATGGCACAAATTTTAACGGAAACCATGCCTCAGGCTATACTTTTGCAGAGGGCGGCGCCTTAAATAATACCGGTTCTGCTGTTATTGATAACAGCAGCTTTAAAAACAATTATGCAGAAGGTCTGACAGAAGACAGACCTCAGCAAAGTTTTGTATACGGCGGAGCAATAAACAACACGGGCAGTATTACCATAACAAATACAAACTTTAATAATAATTATATAAAAGCACACGACAATTCTATTTCCTATGGCGGTGCTATATTTAACAGCGGAAATTTTACGGCTGACAATATTACGGTTGATAACAACAGAATTGCATCTGCACTTTACGGTGACGGAGGTGCTCTCTACAATTCTGCAGGTGCAACAATGACTCTAAAAAATTCTACTCTGTCAAACAACAGAACTGATTCCTCTGTTACATACGGAGAAGGCGGCGCCGTATATAACGGAGGAACACTGAATCTTGACAACACAGTAATGAAAGACAATTATGATAAAAACAATGAAAAAAACGATATCTATAATACAGGCACAATAAACTTTAACGGCACAGGTACAAATTCAATTCAAAGCGGAATATCAGGCACAGGTACAATTAACAAAAACAATGCAGGCAATCTTAATTTAGGCGGAGAAAACCAAAATTATACGGGAAATTTCAATTTTAATGAAGGAACACTAAATCTTCTTTCTGATTCACAGTATTTTAATGCTCAAAACACAACTTTTGGCAGCAATGTCAACTTTAACATGGCCAATGATGAAATTAACAATATAAATTTTGGAAACCTGAATCTTACAGGCACAACAAACCTGTATGCAGATGTAAATTTAACAGGAAGTATAATGGACACAATAAATGCCTCCTCTGTAAGCGGGAACGGAAATATATTTGTCGCCGGCTTAAATCTTGAAGGCACACCAAAAGCAAAGGATATAATAATTCCTTTTGCAGACAACACACTAAAAGATTATGTCTCATATACACCGTCGAATCTCCGAACACCTTTATACAATTACAATATCAGCTATGATTCTTCAACCGGAAATTTTCAGTTTATAAGAGGCGGATTTGACTCATCAATACTGGCTGCACAGGTAGCAACCCAGCTTGCAGGGTATTTAACCCAGATAGACACCTACCGCAATGTTTTTGCAAACCTTGATATGGTAATGATAACACCCCCTGAAATAAAAACGGGTTTTAATGCAGTAAATAAAACCGCTTCAACAGAGAATTTTATCTATTCACCTTTTATCATGCCCGAAACGCATAACGGTATATGGTTTAAACCTTATTCTACATTTGAATCAGTTGGACTTAAAAACGGTCCGACCGTATCAAATGTAAGCTACGGAAGCCTTGTAGGGGCAGAAAGCGGGCTCAAAAAGCTAAAAAAAGGATGGTACACAATATACGGGGCATATGTGTCATATAACGGCTCTCATCAGGCATATCAAGGGAACAGTATTTACAACAACGGCGGCTTAGGAGGAATATATTCCGTATTCTATAAAGGAAATTTCTTTACAGCCTGGACAGCAAACGCAGGTGCGAATTCTGCAGAAGCCTCAACTTACTTTGGCAGCAGCAATTTTAATATGTTTAATACAGGCATAGCACAGATGAGCGGATACAATATATCTGTGTTCAAAAAAAGACTCATAGTACAGCCGTCTGTTTTGACATCTTATTCGTTTGTAAATACCTTTAATCATAATACCTATCAGAATATAAGAATAAATACCAAACCTTTACATGCATTACAGATAGAGCCGAGAATTAAACTGATAGGCAATTTTAAGAACTATTTTCAGCCGTATCTAGCAGTCTCAATGGTTTGGAATATTATTGACCACGCAAAATTTCAGGCCGATGATGTTTATTTACCCAATCTTGCAATAAAACCTTTTGTTCAATACGGAGCAGGTGTACAAAAGAGATGGGGCGAAAGAGTAACGGGATTTATGGAAGCAATGATAAGAAACGGAGGACGAAACGGTATAGCGCTTCAGTTCGGTTTTCGTATAAGTATATAATTCATAGCAAATATGCTATAATTATTTTGATATGCTAAAAAGCGAAAACACATAATCGGAGTGACAATATGCCCAACTATGCAATCGGAATTGATTTAGGCGGAACAAAAATACTTACAGGTATTGTAAATAAAGGCAGCGGTGAAGTTCTTTATTCCATAAAACAAAAAACTGGTAAAGAAAAAGATGCGGAAAATATAGTTGAAAAACTAAAATTTTCGATTAAAGAGCTTATAGAAACCTCTCACTTTGACATTGCACAAATTGATTCCATCGGTATAGGAGCACCCGGGCAGGTTGACAGAGAAAGAGGGATTCTTGTATCAGCTCCTAATTTAAACTGTGAAAATCTAAATTTAAAAGCGATTTTGGAAAGAGAGTTTTATATCCCGACATTTATCGGTAACGACGTAGAAATTGCAACGCTTGGAGAAATGAAGTTTGGTGCAGGCAAAGGATTTGATGACTTTGTATGTATTTTTGTCGGAACAGGAGTAGGCTCTGGCATTGCACAAAACGGACAGGTTCGCCACGGAGCAACCGGCACTGCAGGCGAAATAGGACATATCATAGTAGATGCGGGCGGCCGCCCCTGCGGATGCGGCGGCAACGGCTGTTTAGAAGCCTATGCTTCACGCACGGCAATAGAGGCCAGAATAATGGGAGCATTAAAAAAAGGCAGAGCTTCCGTAATAACGGACTACATGAGAGATGACAAAGCTATAAGCTCTAAAATGATAAAAAAAGCGCTGTCGCACCATGATGAACTTATTACCCAAATTTTATATGAAGCATCAGATTATTTATCCAACGGACTTGCGACAATTATTAATTTTTATAATCCGGAGCTGATTGTACTCGGCGGCGGATTGATAGATGCGGTTGATGAATTTTATGAAAGAACCATAACAAAAGCAAAAGCAAAGGCGCTGCCTTTGCCTGCTTCAAAAATTCAATTTAAAAAAGCCAAACTCGGTGATTTCTCGGGTGTAGTCGGAGCTTGCTTTTTACAAGATTTGCAAAAACAAAAAACACCTGATACATCAGGTGTTTTGAAATAACTATTTTTGTTTAATATTTTGTCTGGCTGTATTTAATGACGCAATACTATTTAATGTTTGTGCTGTGGCTGTTCCTGCCTGTTGAATTGCCTCTGTTGTTTTGCCCTGAGCTAAAGTACCAGCAGTTGTTGTTGCACTACCAGCCGCAGTCGTTCCGATACCCCATGGCATTAGTGCTGCGCCTGCTGTAGCCGTAACTGGATTAGACATTTTTAATGATGCAACACCGGTAATAACACCGCCAGTTGTAGTTGTTGCAGCGCCTGTCAATTGTGTAGCCTGTGATATATTAAATCCATTCTGGTTATTAGCTTTCTTTGTTTGTGAAGTGGCCTTGGCTTTATTAGTAAAGCTTAAAGCTGAATTTAATAAATTTTTACTTTGAGAAGTAAGTGAAGATACTCTGCTTGAATTTGATTGTATAGTCGATGTCTTAGAAGAGACCTCTGACATTAATTCATTAATTCTATCTGCATTTTTGCCTTTTGGCTGTACCAAATTTGAACCGAAAGCTTTTACAGAAGAACCGCTTGCAGAGTTTGCTTTGTTACCCGCACCTTGCTGTTGCTGCTGTCCTTGTTGTGCTTTATTGGCAGCACCCTGATTACCCTGTGCTGCAGAATTTTGTGCAGAAACAGCCGTTATTGATGTCGGCGCTGCAGGCTGGCTGTCAACTGACGGTAAAGAATTCATAGCAAATGTCTGTCCTCCGTCAGTGCCGCCTGTGGCTCCCATTGACATGCCTCCGCCTGCTGATACAGACATACCTCCGGAAGCGCCGGCATCTGTACCCGATGCCGTTGTCAATGCAGCTGCAGCTTCTTGACCGCCTGCATTTTGCGAAGCAGCACCTGCGCCTGTATCATAATTTGCTGATACATCCGGTGCAGTATAAGATTGACCGTCTTCTGCCATTAACTGCTCAATTTCAGCGTTAATACTTTCGGCTTCAGATTCAAGTATTTCATTTTCTGATTTAGTCGTTTCAATTTCTTGTGTGTTTTTATTTACTTGAGATGTTGTTTGTTTTTCCTTTGTTTTTGTTTGTTTTGTTAATTTTGTTAATTCTTTTTTATCATTTTCTGCTACATCTGCAGCATCATTTGCTTTGCTTTTTGCGCTGTCTGCATCGCTTTGCGCATTTTTTGCATCAGAAGTTGCTGCCTCACATTCACTATCTCCTGAAGATTTCTTTACAGCAGAAATATTTGTAGTTCTCACAAACCCGTCATAGTTTTCAAAACGGCCGTCTGTTGTTGCCATAGAGCCGCCGTTCGTTTGATTCAAGACTTCAGTATGCGCAAGTTGTTCCTTTTCACGAGTTTCTCTTGTCTCGCGAGTATTTTGCGAAGCATCTGTTCCCTGAGCGCCATTTACACCTTGCTGCTTTTTGAGCAGATCATCTGATGTAATTGCAAACGGATTACCCATAACATACACCTGTCTTTCTACTTATACTACATATAAATAAAAACAGGTTATATATATATTATTTCAATATTATATAAAATTGTTACAATTCTTAATAAAGATATCAAACTTAAATTTACATACCAACATGCACATAAAAAATTATGTTGATAACAAAATCAGCAGCAAGAAGATAAAAAGTGGACAATATTGCAGACCTTGTAGTTGAAATACCAACATCCTTTGCTCCGCCTCTTGTTTTATACCCCTGCGTTGCACACACAAGTGTTATCAAAATACCAAATATAAATGCTTTAAAAATGCTTATATAAATATCTTTTGCTTGAAGCAACAGCCATACCGTATTCATAAATCTGTTTGGATGAAGCCCGATAGCAAAGTATGCAACCATCATACCGCCCACAATACCGATAAACTCTGCCAGTATAACAACCATAGGCACAGTAACAGCAGAAGCTATCAATCTTGGCGCAAAGTAGTAGCCTACAGGATCGACCCCCAGTGTCTTTATTGCATCGACCTGTTCCGTAACACGCATATTAGCAACTTCCGCACAAATTGCAGTACCGGCTCTTGCGCCTATTGCAAGAGCTGCAAATCCTGGTGCAATCTCTCTGACCAATGCAACCGCGATAAAACCGCCCACATAACTTTCCGCACCGCTCATAAGAAACTGCTTTGACACCTGCAGTGATATTACGGCAGCAGCTATAAACACAATAGTCAAAGAAATTGACAAAGAATCATAACTAATCATCGCAGCCTGAGATATAACGGAGCCAAATTTTGTTTGTCCGTTAAAAATATATTTTAAAGTCCTTATAAAATTTTGAACACACTGCCCTAAAAATTTAATCATAGTTTTCTGTATACCGGTAATTTCTAAGTATCAAAAATAAAAGCACAGGCCGGCTAAAAAAGCCGGCGCTGCAATAAATATTTAATCATATATCGGTGTACACCATTTTTTGTATTTTTCAACTTTGCCTTTAACAACATCAAAGTAAAGTTTTTGAAGTTCTTTTGTATGTTCGCCGACAACACCCTTGCCAAGAGGTCTGTTATCAATAGAAGTAATCGGGCTGATTTGTGCACCTGTTCCGCAATAGAATGCTTCATCCGCAACATACAGTTCTGTTCTTGAGATTTCTCTTTCACACGTTTTCATACCTAGAACATTTTTACCGAGTTCAAGAACCGTATTTCTTGTTACTCCGACAAGGATATTGTCTGTTGTTTGTGTAGTAACAAGAGTATCACCCTCAACAAGGAACAGATTCATTGCGGAACCTTCGGTAACTTTTCCTGCCTGATCCAATACTATTGCATCGTCAAAGCCCGCAAGCCTTGCATCTGTAACAATTAAAGCGGTATTTGCATAAGAACCGGAAACTTTTGCTCTCGGCGGAATAGCATTGTCATCGTTTCTTCTCCAGTTAGAAACGCATACGCTTAATCCCTTGCTCAAGTCAATATATTCACCCATTGCAAATGAAAAAATCAAAACAGCATCCGGATTGTCAATGAGCCCCGGGCCGATTTTCAATGCATTTTTATAGACCTGCGGTCTTATATAAGCGTCTGTTTTATAGCCGTTTTTCTTTAAGAGTTCTTTAGTAAGTGCACAGAATTCATCAACGGTGAATTTAGGATCCATATGCATAATTTTGCAGCTGTTTATAAGTCTTTCAAAGTGTTCTTTCATCCTGAAAGCATAAAGCTGGTCTTCTTCTTTATTGTAGTATGCTCTTATTCCTTCAAAAACTGATGTACCGTACAAAAAAGCATGGTTTCTTACAGGGATTGAAGCTGTTTTTGCATCTACAAATTCGCCGTTTAAATAAACATATTCTGTTGTCACTTTAACTCTCCTTTTGCGCTGCAACATTAAATTACTTTTATTATCGTGATTTTTCAATGTTTTGGCAAGATTTTTTATAAATTCTTAATTGCTGTTTGGTAAAGAAATGTAAAAACAGTTATAAATTATGCACCCTGACTATATAAAAATAATATACTAAATGGTAGGATAATTTTGGATATGATTATTAAGTAGTTAAGAAGGGGTGTAAATTTATGATTTGTTGCGAAGACAAAGCAAAAACAAAAGATATGAAGAAATTCAAAAAAGTATGCAAAAAAGCTCTTAAGGAACTTGGCAAAAAGAATTTTGCATTAATAATCCACGGCAACAGCTTCCCTTCTATCCACGGTAAAAATACGGGTTTCGGTTCACCGAACTCTCAAGCCGGCAAAAATTTGATGGATTTTGCATCAGGCTTATTTAACGCAATACAACTTGGACCGCAGGGTAAAACAAAAGCCTGCGACTCATCGCCTTATACAGGTACAATTTTTTCTATAAATCCCTTATTCATTGATTTGGAACAGTTGACAACAAAAGAATGGGGAAATATCCTTTCTGAAGAAACTTACAATAAAATTTGCAATGAAAATCCTAACAAAGATATAAATAAAACAGCTTATTCTTATATTTATAAAGCTCAGGAAGAAGCTTTGCAAGAAGCCTACATGAACTTTAAAGAATGGAACAACAAAAAACTCAATAAAGAATTTGAAAAATTCAAAGAAGAAAATGATTTCTGGCTTTCAAAAGATGCCTTATACGAAGCACTTTCCATTGAAAACAACAACGATTACTGGCCGCTTTGGGATAACAAAGCAGACAGAAATATGTTCAATCCAAAAACAGATGAAGAAAAGAAAGCAGCATTTTTAAGAGAAAAAGAAATAAGGCTTAAATATTCAGATACAATTAATTATTACTGCTTCTGCCAGTTTGTTGCTGCTAAACAGAATGAAGCAACAAGAAAATATGCAAAAAAAGATGATTTAAAAATGATTGCGGACAGACAGGTTGCATTCTCTGACAGAGACAGCTGGGCTTATCAGTCATTATTTTTAGAAGGCTGGATGCTGGGATGCCCGCCGGATTATTTTTCAAAAAGCGGTCAGGCATGGGGATTCCCTGTTGTTGACCCCAAGAAAATGTTTAACGAAGACGGTTCTTTAGGCGAAGCCGGCCAGCTTTTAAAACATCTTTATAAAAAAATGTTCAAAGAAAACCCGGGCGGTGTAAGAATAGACCATATTGTAGGGCTTATCGACCCATGGGTGTACAAAGCAGGCAAAACACCTATGCCAAAAGACGGTGCAGGAAGATTGTATTCTTCACCGGAACACCCTGAATTATCCCAATACGCAATTGCAACAATGGATGATTTGAATCTTGAACTTGAAAACGACAAAGAAAAAAGAGTTAAAAAATTAACTAAAGAACAAATCAAAAAATACGGCGCAATGATAGAAAAAGTTGTTATTGCAGCAGCAAAAGAAGAAGGTCTTAACAAAGACGCAATTGTCTGCGAGGATTTAGGCACACTGACATTCCCAGTAGAATCAGTAATGAAAGAATACGATTTACAGGGTATGAGACTCACACAGTTTGTAAAACATGAAGACCCTGAACATCCTTACAGATGCTGCAATATTGTTCCGAGATGCTGGGCAATGGTAGGCACGCACGACAATGAGCCTATCTCTATGTGGGCAGATGAAATGATTAACACCCACGAAGGCTATCTTAACGTTGTAAATCTGGTAGATGACATGTACTCGGAACTTCAGGGCAAAGAAAGAGATGACCTGATTGTTAAGCTCACTACTGATGCAAAAGCATTGATGAATGTAAAACTTGCCGAGATTTTTGCATCAAAAGCAGAAAATATTCAGGTATTCTTTACTGACTTCTTCGGTATAAAAGATACTTACAACAAACCCGGTACATCAGGAGACAGCAACTGGTCACTAAGATTGCCGGATAACTTTGAAGAAGTTTATTTGAATAATATTTCTGAAAAAGGTCTGGCTTTGAATCTTCCTTTAATATTAAAAATGGCAATCGAAGCCAGAGGCATCAAATATGCTTCCAAACATAAAGGATTGTTGAAAGATTTGGAAGAACTTATATAATATAAGTTATGAACAAACCATTAGATAATTTAACAGAGACAAATGCCCTCATTGAACAACACATTCATGGGGGCTTTGGGATAGATTTTGCAAAATGCAGTGAAGATGAATTTATTGAATTTTCAAAAAAAATCATAAAATACGGCGTATGCGCTTTCTTTCCGACACTTGCAACAGATAGCACAGACAATCTAAAAAGGCAGATTGTCCGAATAAAAAAAGCTATAAAAATGCAAGAATCCGAAACAACAGCTATGGCAAAAATTGCCGGTGTACATCTTGAAGCCTGCTTTATAAATCCCGCCAAAAAAGGAATCCATGACGAAAAACAACTGCTTGCTCCAACTATTGAAAATTATTCTCAACTTGAAGACGAAATAATAAAAATAGTAACACTGGCACCGGAACTTGATGAAAATTACGCACTATGCAAATATCTAAAAAGCAAAGGAGTAAGAGTTTCTGCAGGGCACTGTCTTGCAACTGATTTAAGTCATGTTGTTCAGGTAACACATCTGTACAATGCAATGGGTGAATTTTCTCACAGAAATAATTCAACAGTCGTTGCAGCACTATCTGATAACAGGATAGCTGCCGAACTTATTGCGGATTTTAAACATGTGCAAAAAGATGTTTTAAAAATAACTTTCAGAACAAAGCCATTGAGCAAAATTATACTTATAAGCGATGCTTTGCCTATTACACACAGTGATAAAGACTCTATGGAATTTTGCAACAAAACTGTATTTATGAAAGACGGCAAAGCAGTAGATGCAAACGGCACAATGGCAGGCAGCACAACATTTGTTGCTGACATAATAAAGGGTCTTGTAAAAGAACAAATGCTGGACTTACAGACCGCAGTCTCTATGGCATCAACAACTATTTCATCTATTAATAATCAAAATTCTAAAATTTACTGGGACAAAAATTACAATGTGTGCGCAATAAATCTAAACGGGAGTTTAACTACTTTTTAGAATAAGCCTGTTATATCTGCATTTCAGATATAATATTAAGAAATATTAAGAAAAGTATATACTATTTTAGCAATTTTTATATACTTTCTGACTTTATATATATGTAAGAGAAAACAAAAAGAGGTCAGAGAGATATGATTAACGCAACAAACCCATTCGCAAACTACACTTTAGCAATCGCTGCACAGTATGATGAAACAAGAGCAGGTATTGAAGAAGCAGAAAAAGCTCCTAAAAGAAAAGTTTACAGAAGCTTAGACTCAATGCTTGAAGAATGCGTTTTGTTAGGCGCAACAAGATTCGGCACAAACTTCATCGCTTAATATAATAAACAGCAAATCATTACAATCTGACCACAATATAAAACTAAAGAGATAACGGCAACTAGACTAATAAAGATTTAACCTGAACAATTTGTTCAGGTTTTTTATTACTTATTACAATCGCAATGATGTTTATCAGGTTTTATAACCTGAATGTTTCTTGTCTCAGAAAAATCACATCTGGCAGCTTTTATTTTCTCTCTGGTTTCTTCATCCAGACTGTGACCGCTTACCAGCCTGTCAACAAAACCGTTGTTTAGTTTTACAGCCTTTGGCAGAGCACCTATATCATCAAGAATATCTTTAATCTGTACAAAGTCGTATGAATAAGACTGTTTAGATTGATAAACAAGAGTCTCGCCGGTAGTAGCTGTTACCGGTTTGCCGCCTTCATCAAAATACAATTTAAATATTGATTTTAAATCCTGAAGCTCTGACTGCATGGTCTGCACTGCCTGTTGAATACGCAAGAATCTTTCAAACAGATAATCGATATTGTCAATCTGTTTCATCTGCCAGTCATATTTTTTCTCATACAATTTTTTAAGTTTCGGGTAAGCCTGTGCAAGACCTATTGTATCGGCCATTGCACGGTGTCTTGTATCAAATTCAACCCCGAATTTATTCATCAAATTTTCAAGCCCGTGAGACTCAAACTCGGGATAAACTTCCTTAAACAAAAACTGTGAATCAATTCTCTGGTTCTCAATAGGTTTACCGTAAAGTCGTTTTGATGCCTCATTTATAAAGTTATAATCAAAGATTGCATTGTGAGCCACAATCGGATAATCACCGATAAACTCGAGGATTTTGGGCATAACCTCCTCTTCAGTAGGTTTGTCAGCGACCATATCCTCTGTTATACCGTGCACAGCCATGCTCGATTTTCTGATATGCTGTTTCGGATTAATCATGGTCTCATAGCTGTCTTTTATAACACCGTTTTCCAGTCTTACCGCTGCAAATTCAATAATTCTCTCTTTTTTATAATCAAGTCCTGTTGTCTCTACATCCAGAACAATTTCAATACATTTTTTTCTTGGCATTCAAATCTCCCTCATTTCTATATTATCACAAATGAATATTCAGTCATCCAATTAACAAAAATTACACTTTGAAAAAGAATGAAATTGTTCTCAAAAAACGCACTGCACAAGGGGATAAAAGGTCAAAAATGTCTCAGGGCTTGACTTTTTATCTTTATGAAGTATTATAAACAAGAACTCGGATTCAAAATCATTGTGAAAGTCAAAGCAATCAGATGAGAAAAAGAGTTCTGCGGGGAGGGCATAAACGACCATTCACATAAGAGCAAGTCTTATAAATGTCCGTTCCGTATCAAGTTACAAAACAGAGGATTAACATTGATTAGAAAGTTACTAACACTAACCTTACTATTCATTCTTTGCATTTTATTAAATCCAAACCAAGTACAAGCAGAAACTTCAAAAGCCACAGTCAAAGATTACATTGTAAAACACTCTTTGGAAATGGGCGTTGATCCTGCACTGGGTTTGAGTATTGCAAAGATGGAATCAGGCTTTGTTCATGAAAAGAAAAGTTCTTTCGGTGCGGTGGGCGTATTTCAATTAATGCCGTCAACTGCAAGAAAATTAGGCTACAACCCGTATTATCTAAGCGACAATATTAGAGGCGGATTGATGTATTACAAAATGATGTATCAAAAATTCGGTTCTATAGAACTTGCACTTGCCGCTTATAATGCAGGTCCCGGTAACGTCAGCAAGTACAAAGGCGTACCGCCTTTTGCAGAGACAAAACGCTTTGTAAAAGGGATTATGAATGAATATTATGCACAAAAAGCTAATCCTGATCCCGCTATCATAAAATATCAGGGTAAAGGTTCAGTTGCAACCGTGAATAAAGCATTGACAATTGACAAAGAGAACAATGTTTTAAAAGGAAATTACTTTGAAAACATGCCTATTGTAACTCTATCAGGTGCAATATAATTCATAAGAATTAAAAAAAGCATTTTGTAAATTTTTCTCAAAATAATACAAAATGCTTTTTAATTTAATATCTGTTTGGAATAAAATATTAATAATAAGAGTTTGAAACAAGCCGAGGATTTATGTTTAAAGAGACAAAAACCCATGAGGTCACCACAGACGTAGTTATTTTTACTATCAAAGATGATCAACTTAAGGTACTGTTGGTTAAACGTGCACATGAGCCGTTTAAAGGCAAATGGGCATTGCCAGGCGGTTATATTCGAATATCAGAAACACTCGACGATGCAGCATTGCGTATACTCAAGGAGAAAACTAATGTACAGAACATCTATCTTGAGCAGTTATACACTTTTGGCGACCCGCTTCGTCACCCTAATTCACGTGTAATCACATGTGCGTACTTTGCGCTTATCCGCTCTGATGACATTGTGTTATCCTTTGAGCCAAACACGGAAATCACCGAAGTAAAATGGCATCCAGTCAACAGCCTTCCGGCTCTTGCATTTGACCACAAAGAAATTATTGAATATTCTCTAAAGAGAACAAGAGAACGTCTGGAATTTTGTCCTATTGCTTTCCAGCTTCTGCCGCAAAAATTCACGCTAACGGAATTACAAAAAGCTTATGAAATGATATTGATGAAAAAGCTGGATAAAAGAAATTTCAGAAAAAAATTCCTTTCTCTTGCAATTTTAAAAGAGCTTGATGAATACACAAAATCAGGTTCAAAAAGGCCTGCAAGACTATACTCTTTTGACAAAATTACACTCAACTCAAAAAGAGGACACTTTTTCTCATAGAGATTAAAATAGAAATACTAAAAAATAAAAAGGATTCTTAAAATTTAAGAATCCTTTTTATTTTTAAAACTTCTTTAAATTGGCATAAAGGGCATCTACAGCTTTTTTGCCCTGTTTGCCAAAGTCAATAATATACATTTTTGAAGAACCGATTTCTTTAATCTCGCTGATATGTCCTATGCCGAATTTGCCATGGAATACCCTGTCTCCTACTGCATAGTCAGATGTACTTTCAGCTGCTACAGCGGCAGCAGCTTCTTTTGCTTTCTTTTCTTCCAGCATTCTTTTTATCGGATTGTCCTCGAGAAGCTTTTTAATTTTTTCTTCGTCTTTTGCCTGATTCTGGACATTTTTAACAACAAACGCTTCTTTTTTTGTGAAGTTATTCTGTTTTGTTGATGATAAAGGCTTGTAAGAAGACGCTGTATTATAGCTTTCACTGTTGTAAACAGGCTTTTTCTTCACTACTTTACTTATATTCTGTGCATTTGAAAGTCCGGCTGACGGCGCAACAAAACCTTTGCCAAAACTTGTGTTTTTTTCAACATAGCCGCTTCTGTCTGTTTTTATTTTATTAACAGCCTGTTTAAAGGTTCCACCCTTATTATAGGAGACAGAATCCTCTGCAATATTTCTTTCCGTCAAGTTTTCCGGAATTTCTGCAAGAAAACGGCTCGGAGTATAGTATCTTGTCTCACCCCACATCTGACGTCTTTTGGCATAAGAAATGTACAATTTCTGCTTGGCTCTTGTTACACCCACATACATTAGACGGCGTTCTTCTTCCATTTCTGTATTACTGTTTAAAGAGCGGCTGTGAGGAAATATTCCTTCCTCAAGACCTGCAAGAAATACATTTTCAAACTCAAGACCTTTAGCAGCATGCAGAGTCATTAGAGTAACTGCATTTTCAGCATCCGGTGTTTCATCAAGATCACTGACCAGAGCTACCTGCGCGAGGAATTCACCGAGCACATTGTCATCTTCATCAGGAGTAAAGTCTCTGGCTACATTGACAAGCTCCTGCAGGTTTTCTATACGGGATTCCGCTTCTTCTGTATCTTCCTGTTTCAACTCTGCAAGATAGCCGGATTCTTCTATTACAAAGGCAATAAACTCAGGCAGTAACAGAGAATCTTGATTTTTATCAAGTTTATCAAGCAAACCGCAGAAATTTTTCAGTTTTGCTTTTACACCTGCAGAAAAATCATCGTATTCTTCTATATTTTGTAAAACATCATAGAAGGAATAATCCATCTGATTTGCAATATCCTGAATTTTTTTTACGGTTGTATCACCGATTGAACGTTTCGGGACATTTATAATTCTTTTCAAACTCTGGGAATCATGCCTGTTATAAAGAACTTTAAGATATGCAATAATATCCTTTACTTCTTTACGGTCATAAAACTTTAACCCGCCGACCATACGATACGAGATACCTTTTGCAATCAGAGCTTCTTCTATTGCACGGGATTGTGAATTTGTTCTGTAAAGAACCGCATAATCATTTAGATTCCGTGCATATTGTTTAATTTTTGAGGCAATATAATATGCTTCATCCGACTCATCCTGTGCCTCATAAATATCAATTTTTTCACCCTGACCTTTTGTGGAATAAAGATTTTTGCTTACACGCTCAGTATTGTTGACAATAATAGCATTTGCCGCATCAAGAATAGTCGCTACAGAACGGTAATTTTTTTCAAGTTTAACGAGTTTTGAATTACGAAAATCAGACTGAAAATTAAGAATAATCTTGTAATCCGCACCTCTCCAGCTGTATATGGACTGGTCAACATCGCCTACAACACAAAGGCTTCTGCCTTTCAGCTCTTCTTCTGTTTTGCCGTTTGCATAGAGATATTTTATAAGCATATACTGGCTTATGTTTGTGTCTTGAAACTCATCAACCAGGATATGAGTAAATCTTTCGTGGTATTTTTGGCGTACCTCCGGATTTGTTGAGAGCAAATTTACGGTTAAAAGCAGCATATCGTCAAAGTCTATAGCATTATTGGACAGAAGCTGTTTTTCATACTCCTCATATATCTCAGAGATTTTTTGTGTTCTGTAATCTCTTGCTCTTGTGGAAAAAGTATAGGCATCCTGCATCTTGCTTTTTGCATTGCTTATAGCCGCTTTTACAAGTTTTACCGCATATACTTTTTCATCGAGATTCAGTTTTTTTATTGCATTTTTTATAATGGTGTTAGAATCGTTTTCATCATAAATTACGTAATTTTTATCCCATTTTTTGCCGTCAGGGCTTTTGTAATTTTCTATATCAAAACGAAGGATTCTCCCGCAGATATTGTGAAATGTACCCACCCACATTTTTTTTACAACATCCTCGCCGAGCATTTTTGAAAGACGCTCGCGCATTTCCTTTGCAGCTTTGTTTGTAAATGTAACAGCAAGAATATTATGAGGTTTTGCACCGTTTTTAACAAGGTTGACTATGCGTGTAGTTAAAACCTTAGTCTTGCCGCTGCCTGCTCCCGCAAGCACAAGTAGTGTGCCTTCTTTTTCTTTAACAGCCTCTCTTTGCTGTTCGTTTAATGATGATAATAATTCTTCCAATTCCCCAAGTTCCGTAGTGTTTAATAAAAAACTCTTTCAATTTTGTCAATTTATGATATTATTATGATAATCAAAAAAATATTTTAAGTAAAATCACATATGTAACGTTTTGTAGATATATTTTTAATTAGGATAAAGCAATGTCAGAAGAAAACAAAGAAAATCAAGAACAATCATCAATTATGGTTCCTATTGATGATTTGGATAAAGTCTCTGAAGATGACGCAAATACTGTTGATCAGCTCGCAATGGAACTTGCTACAATTCAGCAGTCAGAAAAAAGAATAGCAATAATCGGCAGCAGAAACTTGCCTATTACTCATCAGCAAATTATTGAGACACTTTCTTTTGCATTGGTTTCTCAAGGTAATACAGTAATCACATCAGGCGGTTCTTCAGGCACTAATGCTGCAACTATCAGAGGTGCAATGAAAGCAAACCCTGAAAAGTTGAAAGTTATCCTTCCGCAAACAATCGGTCAGCAGCCTTCTGATGTACAGGATCAGCTTATCGGTGTACCGAATATAATTGAACATGCTGACAGAGCTATGATGACACTTGCTGATGCAAGCCGTATTTGTAACCGTGAAATTATTGATGACTGCCAGCAGTTGATTTGTTTCCTGTCTCATACATCAAATACATTGCACAAAGCTATTGAGTATGCTGAAGAATCTCATAAAGTTATAACAGCTTTTTATCTGGATTAATTTTATCAAGACAGACTTATAAACTACTAATAATAAGGACATGCTCTGTAGTATTTGCAATATTTACATTTATCAGATTTATTGCAGAAAAATGTTCTGTTATCATTGATTTTGTTGATAACAGATAAAATCGAAGATTTATACTGCCTGTATAAGTCCTCATCAAATTTGATTTTTATAACACTGTCAGAGGCAAGATTTATATAGTGTAATGAAAGCTGCTCCGGCTCTTTAATAAGATTTTTTATCCGCAGAATTTCATACATGCACAAAAGATAAAATGAGGTCTGAAACTTAACATTTTCAGGAGAAAAATTATCACCTGTTTTCCAGTCAGCAATAATATATCTGTCATTTGTTTCAAACAGAGCATCTATTCTGCCGGTAAGCCAGTATTCAGCAATTTTTACATTGAAAGCATATTCACTTGCAAAGCATTTGTATTTTGAAACATCACTGTTTTTAAAATTGAACCACAATAGCTTCTCTGCCTTGCTTAAAGATTCAACCAGCTTTGAAACATCCATCCCTTTTAAATAATAATTAATAAGAGCATGGATATTATTTCCTGTTTTTGTTTTTGATATCGGCTCAATAATATGAACTTTATCAATGTAGCAGAGTTTATATTTTTGAGGACACTCTTCATACATTTGTAATTTGTTGAGTGTATATGTTTGGTTATCGCTTGTCATCCAATACGGCTCCGGTATTACTCAAGATTTTTTCAAATATCATGGAAGGTTTTACTTCTTTTAGCTTGGAATATCTTTTATATTTCTTTGCGCAGGTAATATAAAGTTTTTGTTTTGCTCTTGTAACTGCAACATACAAAAGTCTCATATTCTCTTCTGCAATAAAACGCTTTAGCTGATATTCATCTTTTCTTTTGTAATTAGATTTTAACGCTTTTACTGACTCCAGAAACCGTTCTTTTGATTTAATTTTTATATTTTTCAAATCTAAAGGCAAAATATCCTCGCATAATTGGGGTATAAATACATAATCAAACTCATCACCCTTTGATTTATGATAAGTCATAATCTGAATTTTACCTTTGCAAAAAGAATCACTGTCTTTATCTTCATCATTAAAGAATTTAAACTTACCCAGAACCGGTCTTTTAGATAGTTCTTCCAGTTTTTCTAAAAGATTAGACTGATTTTTATACTGGATTGAAAGTCTTTTTAATAGTAAGGCAACCATATAGACATTTGATTTTTCAATTTCAGAAGAGCAATAATAACAGCCTGATTTTATGGCAAATTCTTCTATATCCAAATACGACATCTGAAGCCAATAATTTAAATCCCATAAAAGCTGTATCAATGCTTCTGATTTTAAATCATCCTGAGAAAGCAAAATAAAAGGAGAAGACAGATTTTTTATAAACTCTTCATCACAGCTTTGAAATTTTATCAGTTTTTGCTTTACAAGCACCATGTAAAAATGCAAAACATGCTCATTTTGCCAGGGATGTGCACAAAATTTTAAAATAGCATATATCAAAGAAAACACGCTCTGTGATTCCAGAGTATCATTCTTCGTAATTACCGCATACCCGTAATCGGAAAGAAACTCCGAATAATCTTCTATATGATAATTATTTCTGACAAGTATAGCTACCGACGCATTCACATCCTCCGCAAATATCTTTCTTATCTGTTCAAGTATAAAGTTTTTCTCCTGTTTATAATCTTCAAAAGATAAGACAGCAAGAGCATCTTGTCTCTCCGGATTTCTCCCCTTCACGGGCATCATTTTTATAGGAAAAAAGGAATGTTTTAAATCATCAACAGAAAGAGAGATGTCTATTAAATCATTAGCAAAAGAATATATTCCGCTTGCACATCTTTGTGAATGATCCATTGTAACATTCTGCGATTGTTCAACAAATGACCTGAAGCCTTCCAAATCAGCATTTGTAAAAGTTGTTGTTATAGCCTGATTGATATCTCCGCAGCGCACAAGATTTTTATGTTTTGCGCTTAGAATTGAAAGCAATTTTTGTTGAATTGAGGAGGAGTCCTGCGCCTCATCTTCAATCAAATAAACGCAGGCTGTTTGATAATATTCTGCAATATCTTTATTCTCCTCAAGAATTCTTACGCAGCAACAGAGCATATCATCATAATCAATAGTGTTAATATTTTTCAAATACTGATTATAAAGTACATAAAATTTCAAAAATTTCTTAATTTCAGCATCTTTTACAAACGGAATTTGTTTTATGTCAGAAAGCTTTAATACAGATAAAGCCCGTTCATACCTGTCATAATCATCCTGCTCAATCTGCATTTTATACATAATTTCTCTGATAATTTTCTGCCGCAGATTATCATCGCATACTTCAAAATTTTCATTTAAACCTGCTTTTACAAAATTAGAATTCTCTTTTAGTATTCTCAAAGCAATACCATGAATCGTGGATACATTTGGCAGCTTTTCCAAAGATGGGCACGCATTTTTTATTCTTTCCTTAAAGTTTCTTGCTGCAGAATCCATATAAGTAAGCACAAATATGTTCTCGCTTTTTACACCGGATTGAATAAGTTTTATAATCAAAGCAAGAAGTATAGTTGTTTTCCCTGCACCGGGTACAGCAGACACAGATAGAAAACCTTCTTTATAGTCCAAAACCGGCTTCTGGTCTTCTCTTGGAACAAAAGTAAAATTTATTTCAGAAGAAGAATCTTTTATATCAGTCTGAATATAGTTTTCAATTCCGTCAAAGTTTTCATTTCCTTCCATATCAAAAAGGCTCGAATAAGCATAAATTTCTTTTGAACACAAAAGAGAGAGTTTTCTCAATTGCTTTTTTATCTTTAAATCAGCCAACACAATATTGTCTTCATAAGTAAATTCACTTTTATTCCATGATTTTTGAAAGACCCAGGCATTATAAAGCATGCCAAAATCATTCCTGCCCCACTCATTTGATGAGATGTCCAGCCAAAATTGATACTTTGCCTTTAAAGAAAAATCTATAATTTTTTGTGCCGTACCTATTATTATCGCATTTTCCTTTAATTCTGGAGCAGAAGAAGGATTCTCCGAAATAATAGAATTTTCAAGCTGCATTAAAAAAGATTTTTGAAATGACAAATTTTTATTATGTTCGGCAAAAACTTCTTCAAAATCTTCTATTTGTTTAATAAAGAACCTTAAAGCCGCAGTTTGTTCAACCTCATGCGGCTCCAAACGGACAAGATTGTCATAAATACAAATAACTTTCTCTGATAAAAGCAGACTCTCATCTTTTATCTTTTCCAAAGTTTCTTTAAACAGTGAAAAAATTTTATTATATTCTTCTATGCCGATATCAATATTTTCAATACTATTGTGAGATTTTAATGATTCTATTATTTTTATACAATGTTTTAACGGGATTTTTAGCATACCGCTTATTACAGAACGAATCTTATAAATATCGGTTGACTCATTCATCGCAATATCAAGCATATTCAAAATATTATTTACAACCGGCACTGATGATAGCTTTTCACTTCCGGAAAAATATTGATAGCTGATATTTTGGGGCTCAAAGGCTTCTGATATTGCAAATTTTAACGACTTATCAATTATCGGGGTAATTATACATATATCACCTGGTCTAACTCCGGATGATATAAGAGAATTAATCTTTTGCAAAACAGCATTCACCATCTCAAGGCGTCTCGACAAAGAAGTTATTTTTACATCAGGTTTTATATAACCAATATTGTCAAGAATAATTTTTTCTTCATTAAAAAAAAGATTTTCAATGTTATCAATAGTATCTATGTCCGTATTCAAAAAACCCAAACGGCTTGAGCCATATCTGTCATAAGCAATATAGGCCTCTTTTAAAGACGGTTTTAAAGTTTTGATAAATTCAAATTCAAAAGGAGTAATCTCATCGGCATCATCAAGGATTAAATATTCTATGTTTTTTAAACAATCAGTATTTTTATACAGGTACTCAAAGAGCCCTAACTGTCTTATATAATCAAATGCTCTGTATTCGAGTGTTTTTTTCTTATAAAAATCAATAGCATTTTTAGCATCAGGTGCAAATTGTTCTCCTAGAATTTCAGAGCGCAACAAAACCTCACTATCAGAAAGATTATTATTTGCTATTAAAGAATAACGGCGAAAAAGCTGGTGTATAAGATTTATCTTAGAATTATAGTCATTAAAACCAACGCTTTTTATTGCTTTTTTAAAAAATATCTGGGAAATTTCAAGCCCTGTCAGATTGGGAGAAATCACAGAATTGCCAATATTTATATTATTTTCTATTAACGGCCAGTTATCTGTTATCGTGTTATAAACAAGTCCAAAGAATGAATATATTTTAGGATTTTCATAATGTTTTACATTCAGCTTTTCTTTTAATGTGTTTAAAAACTGATTTTTTTTATAAGAATTTAAGCAAAGCACCAGAATTTTTGAAGCATCAACTCCTTTGCCCAAAAGATTAATATACGCATTTGTAATATAATCGGTTCTGCCCGAAACAGCGCTGCCCTGTATTAACATGCCTTACTCCCATAACCATTTTAGCATTTAAAAAAGAAGAATATGTTAACAAATGTTAAGAAAATATTTTCAATCAAGCAATTTAACTCCACCGATTGTTTTTATATAAGTAAGGTTAGATAAAAAGGTTATGTACCCGCAAGGGCAAATTTGGAGGTTAGTTATGAACGGAATTTCAGGATTTTACGGATATTATCCAAATCAGTTCCAAGTGATGGCAAATCCGACGGGAGCAGGTTTAACTCAGTTAAATGCTGATTATGCCCGTGATTTCGGATTAGGAACAGCACCGATTTATAACTTGCCTGTAGATGTTAGTATGGGCTTTGGCGGTATGTATGGCGGTGCAATGGGAATGGGCATGGGTATGTATGGAATGGGGATGTACAATCCATACATGATGATGTCTCCAAGATATTTAGAATACCTTAACATGGATTTTAAAGACCGCTTAGCCTATGATGCTGACCTTAGAGATACAGCAAGAGAATTGCAATATACTGAAGGTAAATCTTCAAAGAACTATGCATCTGCAACAGACGGATTGACCGGTTCAATAAGAGAAGCTTGCAATGCACTTCAGACTGTTATTATAGAAGGTGAATCAGATCAAATAGTTACACAATTTGAAAGAATTGTTAATTCATTGAGACATTCTCCGCTTTACACAAGACTACAGGAAGAATTTAAAGATGACCCGACTAGACTGGAAATGACACTTAGAAACTGTGCAAAAGAACAATTCCAGGCAGTAACGGGACAGGATCTTAAAGCAATGATTCAACAAAACTGTGACAGCTCGCTTGCAAATTCATTCTGGAATACAATTTCCTTCGGTAATGCTCAAACATACTCAGCAGAAGAAGTTATTGCACATATTGAAGGTTCCGAAGCACCAAAATCAGAAAGAACAAAACAAATTTTCGGCAAGGTTGGCGGTGTAACAGCAACAACATTAGCCGGAGCTGGCATCGGTTCATTGATATGCCCGGGTATCGGTACAGCTATCGGTGCAGGAATAGGTGCAATAGCAGGAGCCATAGGCGCTATAATGTAAATAATTACCCCAATTCATAACAAACTAACCCCCAAAAAAGCTCTTACAATTCGTAAGAGCTTTTTTTAAATCTGTTAAATGTAGTATAATTATTTAATACAGATTTAAGGAATAATATATGAAAATATTGATAATAGGCTCAGGAGCAAAAGAATATTCTCTTGCAAAATTGATATCACAATATGAAAATACATCTCTCGTTTTTGTTGCACCGGGCAATGCTGCAATAGATGAATTTGCAAATTGTATTGATATAAAAGCAGACGACATTGACAATCTTGTAGAATTTGCAAAAGTTAATGAAATCGATTTGACAATTGCCTGCTCTGAAAAATCAATCGAAAAGAACATAGCCGAACAATTTAACGAAGCAGGACTTATGATTTTTGCACCTTCTGCAGAAGCTGCAAGAATCACAAGCAGCAAATCAGTAAGCAAAAAATTTATGTATAAAACAAAAATCCCAACTGCAAAGTTTGGTATTTTTGACAGAGAGAACATGGCATTGGACTATGCAAGAAAATCAAAATATCCGCTGGTTATTAAAACAGATGAACATATGCATGGAGAAAATGTATACATATGTGACAACTTTAAAATTGCCAAAAGAGCAATAGAAGATATGTTTGCAAATAAACAAAAAAAGGTAATAATTGAAGATTTTATTCCGGGGCAAGAATTTTCATATTATGTTGTTACAGATGGATACAACGCTATGCCAATCGGTTCTGTTGTTACATATAAAGGTACACTCGAAGGTAACGGGGGAATAATTACATCCGGCCTTGGCGCATATTCACCGTTTTATATGATAGACAGGAATATAGAAAGTAAGATTTTTAAAGAAATAGTATATCCGGCACTGGATGAACTCTCAAAAAACGGCAATCAATACATAGGTATACTTGGTATTGATATAATTCTAGACAGGACAGGTAATTTTAATGTTATAGAATTTAATCCGTTTTTTAAAGAACCTGATGCACAATGCATTTTAGACCTGCTTGATGAGAATATTACAAATATTATGAAAGCAGCGATTGAAGGTACTCTTGTTGATAAGTATACAGAAATAAATACAAAACCATTATTTAGTACATCAGTTGTTTTAAATTCAGGAAATTATCCGTCAGAAGGGAAATACGGTTCAACAATACATGGGTTGGAAGAAGCCGGTGAATTCTGCGAAATTGCCCATTTTAATACAATAAAAGATAATGAAGACAATTTTCTTACAGCAGGTGGGCGCACAATTGTTGTAACAGCTAATGCTTCAACTCTCGAAAAATCAGCCCAAAAAGCTTATGAAGGAGTATCTTTTATCAATTTTGAATCTATGAAATACAGAAAAGATATAGGAAAAATAGTTTTAATAGGATGCTAATGTGGACGAAAAAAAAAATTATAAGGAAATGTGCCTCATGCAATACTTTAAAAAGCAGAGATAATTTTATAAAAATCACTGTAAACAAAGCAAAAGAAATAAAAATAATGCCGGATTCCAAATTTTTCGGAAGATCCGTATATATTTGCAAAAATAACGATTGTATAAAAAATATCTTCAAAAAAGGAAAAATATACAAAATACTAAGGATTAAACCTGATACAATATTTGAAGAAAAAATCAGGGCTGTACTTGAGAAATAGATTGTGTTAAAAATATAGTAGAGACAGAATAAATTTGGAGAAAAATACATATAATGACAGATACCGTAAGAGTTTATGACTTAGCAAAAGAACTTAACCTGCCCAACAAAGAAGTAATAGAATTGCTGGACAAAAAGCTTGGCATAAAAGTTAAGTCTCACTCAAGCGTTATCTCCGAATTGCAGGCAAAAAAATTTAAAGAACTGCTAAAAGAGCCTAAGGCTGATCAGGTAAAGAAGCCTAAGGCTTTTATAGTAAAAAAAGCAAAGCCAAAAGAAGAAGAGGTTCCTCCAAAAGAAGATAAACCTGCAGAGTCCAAACCGGTTGAAAAAGTTAAATTAGGCAAAGTTGAACAACCGGCAGTTGTTCCTGCACCACGTGTAAAACTGGGAAAAATCGAACCGGTTATCCCGCCAAGACCTCAGAAACAAACAAAACCTGTAAGTAAAGATACTCCTACAAAAGAAACAGAAAAAAATTCCCAAGAAATAAAAAAAGAGAATTTAGCGCCTGCGTCTAATACCAGACCTGAAAAAAAACCGATTCAAAGACATATAATTCCGCAAGAGATATATGAATCTAAAGGCGGCTCCAAGAAAAAAGGTTCTAAGAAAAAGGAAAAATTATACAAATCAAAAGAAGAAGAACAGGAAAGAATAAGTCTTGAAAAAGCTAATGCTCAAAAGCATAAAAAAAGAACACATGTTGAAGAGGCTGTTGAAGAAGTAAAAAGTGTAGTAATAAACCAGCCGCTTACCGTCGGCGAATTATCAGAAAAAATAAACAAAGCGTCTGCCGAAATTGTAAAATTTCTAATGTTGGAAGGTATACTTGCTACCGTTAATCAGGTTATAGATGTTGCTACAGCCAAAAAAGTTTGTGAACACTTTGAGATTGAAGTCCAAGAAGAAGACCTTGATGCATATATTGAAGAAGAATTACAAAAAGAAGAAGCAGCAAAAGAACTTGCCGCTGTTGATCCCAAACTTCTAAAAAGAAGAGCTCCCGTTATAAGTATCATGGGTCACGTTGACCATGGGAAAACAACTCTTCTTGATTCAATTCGTGCTTCCAAACACAAAATAGTTTCAACAGAAGTAGGCGGTATTACCCAGTCTATAGGTGCATATACAGTATACTTAAATAATAAAAAGATTGTATTTATAGATACACCGGGTCACGAAGCTTTCACGGAAATGAGAGCAAGAGGTGCACAGGCTACTGATATTGCCATTCTGGTAGTTGCAGCAGATGACGGCATAATGCCTCAGACAATTGAAGCAATAAACCACGCAAAAGCAGCTAATGTTCCTATAATTGTTGCAGTCAATAAATGTGATAAACCCGATGCAAATCCTGATAAAATCCTCCAACAGCTCACAGAACACGGGCTTGTTCCGGAAGAATGGGGCGGTGATACGGTTTGTGTAAAAGTCAGTGCACTACAGGGCACAGGAATTGATGAACTGTTAGAATATATTCTTCTTCTTGCAGAAGTTCAAGATTTAAAAGCAAACCCTGACGCACCTGCATCAGGTGTAGTAATTGAGGCAAATCTTGACAAAGGAAAAGGACCGGTTGCAACACTGCTGGTTCAAAACGGAACACTAAAAACAGGTAACTGTGTAGTTGTCGGAAATGTTTGCGGAAAAGTAAGAGCCTTACTTTCCGACTCAGGTGAAAGAGTCAAAAAAGCCGCTCCTTCTACACCGGTTGAAATTTTAGGTTTAACAGAAGTACCGCAGGCAGGAGACAAGTTTGAAGTCGTTGAAAATGAAAAAGTAATGAGAGCAATTGTTGCTGAAAGAAAAGAAAAAGAACGCACAAACCGTCTTGAAGCAATGCTGCCTGCTCATATCAGAAACGAAATTGTCGGAGAAGGTGATGATGGCTTCCAGCATCTTAACCTTATTATTAAAGCCAATACAAACGGTTCTGCCGAAGCATTATCACAGGCAATAGGACAATTTAAATCAAATGAAATCATTATTAAATTGATACACGTTGGCGTAGGTGACATCTCAGAAGCTGATGTTATGCTTGCTGCCGCAAGTAAGGCTATTATACTTGGCTTTAGCGTAAAAGAAGATAATAATGCAGAATTGGCAGCACAAAGAGAAGGTGTTACAATCAAAAAATTTGATATTATTTATCAGATTCTTGAAGACCTTGAAAAGACAATGCTTCATCTTTTACAACCGGAAATTAAAGAAGTTGCACTTGGTAAAGCAGAAGTCAGACAGGTATTTACAGTCGGTAAAACAGGCAGAATTGCAGGCTGTTATGTCACGGAAGGTAAAATACTGCGAGGAAAAACAGCTAAAGTTGTCAGAAACGGTGAAACTATCTTTACAGGGACAATTGATCAGCTCAAACGTTTCAAAGATGACGTCAAAGAAGTTGCTACCGGTTTTGAATGCGGTATATCTTTTGCAAAATTCAATGATATTCAAGAAGGCGATATAATTGAAGTATCAACAACAGAAGAAATAGAAAGACAGGCACTGGTATAACTCAAAGACAAATGATATAAATTTAAGTTATACAATAAGGGAGAAATTTATGTCTTTAAGGAATGAACGTGTTAGAAAAACATTAATGAAAGAAATCGCCGACATTATACAAAAGGATATCAAAGATCCGCGTATTTCCGGCATAATTTCGATAACCGATATTGAACTTGCCCATGATAACTCATTTGCAAAAGTTTATTTTTCCGTTTTTACAACTAACGAAGAAACAAAACAAAAAACTATAGAAGCACTTGAAGAAAATGTATCAAAAATACGCTATGAAGTAGGGAAAAGAATTCGCCTGCGCCTGACTCCTGAGCTTCGTTTTATACCTGACGACTCCTTGGAAAGAGGAACTAAGGTTATGGATTTGATAGATAAAATTTCAAAAGGGGAAATATAATTTCTCATGTTTGGTTTCTTAAATATAAATAAACCTGTTGGAATAACATCTCATGATGTTGTTTCAGTTTTGCGCCGCATCACAAAAATCAAGCAAATAGGCCACACAGGGACACTTGATCCGATGGCAGAAGGTGTTTTGCCTGTAGCAATCGGAAAAGCAGCAAGGCTTATAGAATACTTACAGGAAAATAAAGGATATATTGCAGAACTTGAACTCGGTAAAATTTCAGATACTTATGATATAGAAGGCTCTGTGGAATTTATCAACGGCAGGAAAATTACAAAAGACGAATTTTTAGCAGCGCTAAAAATTTTTAAAGGAGAAATAATACAGACCCCGCCGGCATTTTCTGCTCTGCACTATAATGGTAAAAGGCTGTATGAACTGGCAAGAGAAGGTATTATACCTGACGATATTCCCAAAAGAACAGTACAAATAACAAAACTTGATTTGATTCAATTTGATTATGAACAACAAACAGCCAAAATTGAGGTCAATTGTTCTAAAGGAACCTACATACGCTCCTTAATAAATGACCTCGGGCAAAAATTGGAAACCGGTGCAATAATGACAGCACTGACAAGAACACAATCCGGCTTGTTTACAATTGAAAATTCCGTAAAATTAGATGCTCTATCAGACATTGAGGAGGTTGAAAAACATTTGATTAATCCAATTGAAGTTTTATCATATAAAAGTTACAAGATTTCAGAATTTGAGTATCAAAAGATAAGGCATGGACAGGGTATAGAAATTAAAAATGATGAATACTTTAAAGAATCCCAATACATCTGTCTTACTTTTAACAGTAATCTGTGCGCAATTGCTCAAAAAATGCCGGAATCAAGCAAACTTAAAATTCAAAAGGTATTTGTATCATGAAAAGCTTAAAAACATTAATAACATGTCTTATTATTCTGTTTAATATATCATCCGTATCGGCACAAAATTGTACTGAAGAAAATAAATCAATGTGTCCGGCAGTACCACAGGTAAACGGACCCGTTTCCGCAGCATTGAGCAAAATTACAGGTATGAATGCAATAATTTCGGCAACACTGGAGTCGCAGGTAAGAAAACAGATAAATAAAGCATTGAACGCTGATTTTAAAGTAGAGATTACTCCTTTTGGCGCAAAGAGTATGCTTGAAGGGAAATTCAAAAAAATCAGTTTTCAGACCGATTCCGCATACACAGAAGGCATATATTTATCAAATATAACAGCAGAGTCACTTTGCGGATATAACCATTTTATTTACAAAAACGGTCAGGTTTATACAAACGAAAACTTTCTGCTGGGATTCAGTGCGAATATAACTTCAGAGGATTTGCAAAAATCCGTTTCAACCCCTGAGTATACAAAGCTCATAAACTCTATGAATGTGAATTTTGGAAATATATCATTGTTCAAAGTGTTTTCCCCGAAAGCTGAAATAAAAAATAACAAACTGGTGTTTTCTCTGCGAGTATCATCACCATTGACTTTTAACGAGCCCAAATTGATTTCTACAGAAATGGGTCTGGATGTGCAGGACGGAAAATTTGTTTTTACAGATATTAAAGTAACACCGAATCACTCCTCTGTAAACTTAAATTCTATACTGCCCGTAATAAATAAACTCAACCCGTTTGTAATCCATGCCGGAATACTCAACAATCCGGAAAGCATCATTGAAATAAAAGACGTTAAAATTGAGAATAATAGAATTAATATAAAAGGACTGGTTATTGTTCCTAAAAACTATTATAATAATTAAAAGATTATAATAAGGAAATACGGATATATGGGATTCTGGTCAAAACTGGTTATATTAGCACTTGCGGCGCTGGCTTTTTTCTATGTAAAAGTCAACTTCTTTGATACACCGCATACTAAAGTAGAAAAAAAACTCATTGCAGAAGAACAGGTTGTTGAACCTGTAAAAAAGCAGCCTCAATCAGAAGAAAAAAAGATACAAACACCGAAAAAAGAAAAAACTTATGTAACTGTTTACTTTTTAGGTATGGATAAAAATGATACAAGTATATTTAAAAAAGTAAAAAGAGAACTTCCTGCCGGACAGACAAAATTGAAATTTGCACTCAATCAATTAATCACAGGCCCTACACAATATGAAAAAAGTGTGGGAGTATACTCTGAGATACCAAAAGATGTAAAAATACTTGGAATCGTTGAAAGCGATAAGAAAATAATTATTGATGTTACAGGCAATATTCAAACAGGCGGAGGCGCAGACAGTCTGTACAGCAGAATGAAGCAGTTTATTAAAACGGCACTTATAAACAGTCCGAATAAACCGATATACTTATATATAGACGGTAAACAGGCAGAAGTATTGGGCGGTGAAGGTATTATGATATCACAACCGCTAAAAGAGAATTCGTTAGATGGATAAAGATTTAGATTACTATTTAAATTTGGATTGGACTCTTATTGAAGGTACAGACTTAGACTTTAACGGGAATCCTTACCACTATATCGAAATAAAAGAATTTCCGAGCTTTGCATTTTGTGCCAAAACAAGAGAAATAGCACTTGCAAATTACAAAAATCAGCTTAAATTAATGCTCCAAATTATGCTGGAAGACGGAGAAAGAATACCAGAGCCCGGTGAAGATGATGAAGATGATATTGACTGGGAAAGTATCTGCCCGTAATAAAAAACGCCCTAAACAGGGCGTATGGTATATGTCTATGTTTGTAGTGAATAATTAATACAGATATGAAGTCAGCAGGCAATTTGTATCAGTCATTTCTCTGAGCTTTTTTAATGCTCTGTTTTCAGTCTGCCTGATACATTCTTTTGTTACTCCGTAGATTTTACCTATTTCTTCAAGTGTACGTCTGCCAAATTCGCCAAGTCCGAATCGCATACGAACAACTGCCTGTTCTCGTTCTTTGAGCTGGGATACAACTGTTTCAATATCTTTTTTTAGATTTTCGTACTCAACATCTGCAGCAACTGCAGCATTTGGATCTTCGATAATATCAGACAGAATAACTTCATTACCGGAATTTAGTTCGTAAGCAGAATCCATAGAAATAGACTTTGTATATGCACCTAGAAATGCATCTATTTTTTCTGCAGAAATATTCATTTGTTTTGCAACATCTTCATTACGAACCTGAGCATTATATTTTTGCTCCAGAGATGCTTTAACCTTGGAAAATTTTGAAAGAGTTTCCTGTATATAAACAGGGATTTTAACACAGTGTGATTGTTCTGATATTGCCTTGAATATAGCCTGCTTAATCCACCATGCAGCGTATGTGGAAAAACGATAACCAAGTTTATAATCAAATTTTTCCACAGCAACCATAAGCCCAAGATTGCCCTCCTGAATAAGATCAATCATCGGAAGATGGGAAACCTGGACAGTTTTTCTTGCAATATTTACAACAAGTTTAAGATTTGATTTAACCAGTTTCTGTTTTGCTTCCAATGATTGAAGGACATCTCCTTCATGAGCAATTTTAGCTGTTTCTTTTTCTTCTTCTGCCGATAGCACAGGATAAGAAGAAATCTTTCTGATGTAGAAATTTAATGTATCATCTGATACAGATGCCGGCACAACATTGTTGGAATGAGGTTTTGTTAATACTGTTTTTTGTGAGACTGAAGATTTTGACATACACTTACTCCTAATTTATTTAAATATCCTAATTTATACAATAATTTTTCGCAGAAAAATTGCACAGTATAGAAATATCTATCTGCATAATTTTGCTGATAAATAAAGCGGGCTAACGGGAACAAAACAAAAAATTTGCACAACTTATGTATATACTTAATATATCACTTAGTATATACAAATGCAAGCTTTTTGTGAAGAAATATTACAAAAAAGCTAAAAAAAATACAATTTTTGTAATATTTTGTAATATATTTAAATTTATATGAACCATAAATTTATGCACAAAGCGATAGAAACAGCGAATCTTTCAGGCAAAGACATCCCTATAGGAGCTGTTATTGTAAAAAATAATATTGTTTTATCATCTGCTCATAATCAAAAAGAGGCGGATAATGATGTTACTGCACACGCAGAAATACTTGCAATAAAAAGAGCATCGCAACTGCTTAAGAACTGGAGATTGGACGATTGTGATTTGTATGTAACACTTGAACCATGTCCTATGTGTATGTGGGCAATTTTGCAAGCCAGAATAAAAAATCTCTATTTTGGAGCATATGACACCATATACGGAGCAATAAGCACTAACCCCAATATTATTTACCTTGCAAACTCGAATCTGAAATATAAAGGGGGTATAATGGAGTTGGAGTGCAAAACAATTCTGGACAATTATTTCAAATTGCTAAGAGAGGATTAAATGAACATAAACACAAAAGAATATATGGATATGCTTGTAGAAACATACGAAACGCCTGATTTCATAAAAGATGATCCTATCCAATTTTCACACAGATATAATGACAAAAAAGATATTGAAATAGCAGGTTTTTTGGCAGCAATATTCGCATACGGGAAAAGAGAAGTTTTTATAAAAAAATTAAATATACTTTTTGAAAAAATGAATAATCAACCATATGAGTTTATAAAAACATTCAATATAGACAAAAACGATCTTGATGATTTTGATTATAGATTTTCTGTAGGCATTGATATAAAGCAAATTGTACTGATATTGCAATCTTTATACAACTCGGGAGAATCACTGGAATCGTTGTTTGAATACGGATGGAAAAATACCGAAAAAGTCTCAGGAATGCTGCAAACAGCAGTTGATTATTTTTACGCAAGAGTTACGCTTCCTGTAACAAAAGGGTTTTACCATCTGTTGCCAAATCCGGCTAAAAAAAGCGCCTGTAAGCGTTTGAATATGTTTTTAAGATGGATGATACGTGATGGTAAAGTTGATTTAGGTATCTGGAACTTTATGTCAAAATCAGAACTTTTGATACCGTTAGATGTACATGTAGCAAAAATTTCACGGGAATTAAATCTTCTTGCAAGAAACCAGAATGATTATAATGCTGTGATAGAACTCACAAAAAAGCTAAGGGAGTTTGATTATGACGATCCTGTAAAATATGATTTTGCAATGTTTGGATACGGTGTAAACAATTAATTTTTAAAATAAAAGCCGGCTCTATTATGCCGGCTTTTATTCATTAACTATTCGAATCTTTCTTTAGTAAAGTTCATCATTTCCTGTGTTGTATATCCGCCTTTTTCTATGTATTCACAATAAACCGGGGCATCAAAACTTGGAATTTCACCGGCACCACCGTATAGCTGAACGAAAAAGACATCATAACCAAAACGGTTAGGTGCTTTTTTACCATTTACATCAACTGCCAATAAAGGCCACTCGCTAAAATCGTTTCTATATGGAATTAGAGTAATACCGTCTGAGGTAACAATTGCAGTTTTTGTCTTAAGACTATCGTATGACCACCCAATACATCCAGCTGTTGACGCCTCCAAACCTTCCTGATATTTATCTTTTTCTTCTTGAGTTGCATCCGCCGGAGGCTCAGGGTTATTTTCTTTAAAGACGGTATCCTTACCTTTATACTGTGGTATACAGCCTTCTGATAGTCCGTTTGTATCACAAATTTTTGTTGTTCTTAAATTTTCTTTTATAAAAGTATATAGTTCTTTACACTGAGTAAAATCTGTAACCGTTGGGTCTTTCCTGTTATAAAAACATTTTGGATATGGCTGGAATCTGGATTCTGACATAGATAATTCCACTACATCATTGAGTTTAACTACAGCTTTTTTTAATAAAGCTGAATTAGCTCTATTATTTACGTTATACACAACAGAAGGTATTGTCATTGCAGCAATTACAGCGATAATACCTAGAGCAATTACCATTTCGGAGAGAGTGAACGCTTTAATCTTTAAAGAAAAATTTTTCATCTTATTATCCTTTATTTTTTAATACCCGATTTAATTAAAAATTATGCTTTTTTCTTTTTCTTTGATTTTTTCTTTTTTGCTTGAATTTCTTTATATGCATTATCTATAGATAATTTTGCTATCTGTTTTCTTTGCATTCTGTCATAAAAAACAAGCCAGTGTTTTCTTTTTATATTATCTACGGAAAAAGAAATTCTGCCGGCAGTTCTGTCACCCGGTTTAATTTTAGAAAACATTATTGTTGTATCCCCAAAAACCGACGGATAAAAAGAAGCATTTAAATCGTTTACGAGTGAAATATCAAACCCCGTAAAATATTTATCCGTCAGATTTGTAATAACAAGAGCTATTGTTATTGTATTTAGTTCGCCAAACGGATCTTCTTCAAAATTTATATTTGTAATTTTCACATTTAATCCGTCACAGGTAAATTCTTCCTGCTTTAATGCTTCATTTTTAAATACGGGAAGATCAAGTTCTTTTGTTACTTTAACTCTTATTTCATCCCCGGGTGAGATTAAAACATCTTTTCCTTTTTTATACAGAGCCATACCAAGCCCGACTGCACCGCCAAGAGCAGCCCCGCCTGCCAGAGTATATCCCTGACTTGCGACTGCAGCAGGAAGCCCAAACAGATTCAAAGCAAGGAATCCTCCTACAACACCGCCTGCTGCTGTATAGCCTGCACTTTTGGCTATCATCTTAGATGTTCCGACAACAGGATTCATTTTTGTACTCATTTTGCCTTCGATAGGAATTTCTCTGCCGTCAGGAGTAATAAGATAATCAAAATTTACCTCTATCCAGGCATCACGCCCGAATCTTTTAGATTCCTGAATTTCTCTTACACTTCCATGAGCTATAGTTCCGGCAGGAAGAATAACACCTTTATCTCCTTCTACCTCACTTGTGATTTCAGCAAAAAATTCATCGCCTTCTTCTGTTATACCTGACGTCAGCACCTGGGATACAGTCATTTTTATAACATCTTTTGTATCAAGCTGGTCAATTTCTCCCGTAAAAAGTTCTTTATTCTCTTTCTCCAGCTTATCATTGATTTCGGCACGTCCTTTGAATACATCATCTGAATTTAGCGCATTATCTGCAGCTTCTTGTACAGGATTTATCGCACTGTATGCAGCAATATCAATCGCCGTATAAAAAAAAGAAACAGTTAATAATAATATGTAAGAAACAATCTTTTTCATATTAAAAATTTTACCCTATATAAAAAATTAAATCACGTATGTAACAAATAAATATTCATGAAAAATGCCCCGTTTTAAGCGGGGCATTTTTGTTATAATATTTTGATTATTTTTTAACAGGGCAAGGTTTATTTTGTCTTTTCATTTGATGATGTTTTCTTGCATTTTCTCTTGCTTCCTGTTTAATTTTCACAAATTCTGCTTTTTGTTCGGGCGTCAGGATAGCTTCAAATTCTTTGGTATTTTCCATACGAATTTCTCTGGCTTGTTTTTTAAGTTCTCTTAAATCATTTTTTAAAGGAGCAATTTGTTTCTCTTTTTCAGCTTGAGAAAGATTACTATCTGCTATTTTTTTGATTTCTGCTTTTTTAGCCTTCATTTGTTCAAAGACCGGTTTCATCTTTTCATGACCCTGCATTCTGATTTCATGAGCCTGCTTTTTTTGTTCTTCTGTTAATTTTAAACGATCATCAAGATTTGGTCTTTGAGCTTTAGCATGTTTTTTACCTTTAAAATCTTTGCAATTCTTTGAAGGCAATTGTTTTTGACATGTAGGCTGTGTCTTTGTATCAGTTTGTGTTGTTGTGGCAGCATAAGTCAATGAAGAAGACATCATAACAGCTGCAGCAATACCTGCAATTAAAAGTGATTTTTTCATAATTAATATCCTTTCTACATAAGCTCCTGCAGGGCAGTCGCCAGTTCTTTTTTTGCATTGTATAAACGAGATTTTACAGTACCTATAGGACATTTTAATTTATGTGAAATTTCTTCGTACGACTGGTTTTCGATTTCATATAGCATAATTACTTCTCTGAATTTAGGTTTTAGATTGTTAATAGCTTCAGAAATCATTTTTTGGCGTTCTCTTTTTAACAAAAGAGATTCCGGTGTGTCTTTTGAATCCTGCACGAGAGAAAGAACAGTTTCGTCTCCAGTGGAATTATCAGACATTTTTTTTTGTGAAGATTTTAAGTAATCCTTGGATAAGTTAGCGCTGATTGTTCTTATCCATGCGTTAAAAGTACCTTTTTCCTGATACTTTTCTGCATTTTTCCATACCTTTGTGTAGACCACCTGTTCAAGGTCTTCGTTTTGTTCATTTGTAATACGTTTTATGATATGCCTCACGGTAGAACCGTGATTTTTAATTATTGTTTTTATATCCATATTTCTATTCTATATATAAAAAGCCGTATTCGTCTACAGGAAGTCCGAGTTCTTGAGCATCATAGGTATTTTGTGCAACGACATTGTCATATACATCAACCCCTACCATACACAAAGGAACGCTCAGTGTTGCAAAAACCGCTGCAAAAAATACTGCTGCAGTAGCCAGAACCTTCCATTGTTTTTTCTTTTGCTTTATATATGGTTTAGCTTCCTGTATAAGTTCTGATACCCTTTGCATTTTTGCATGCTCTGCTGCACATTCTTCACAAGTTTCAAGGTGTTTTTGAAAATCCTCGTCACCCAAGAAAGTGAACATTGCTTCGTATCCGTTACAGTTTGTTGTGTTGTTTTCTTTCATTTTTTTATTCCTTACATATACTATAACGAATCAAAAATAAAAATGTTCATTTTTTATAAAAAATTATCAAAGATTTGCATCCACAGTGTCTGGCAAAATTCACTAAAAAACACAACTGTTTCTAACCAAGCTTACAACAGGGGCGTGCCGCCCCGTACCACCTGCATTTTAAAAACCGTCATTCTGAAGGAGTGAAATGACTGAAGAATATAAAACAATAAAAGATCCTTCGGGTTTCACCCTCAGGATGACAGATTGTTATTTAAATAATAAATATTATCAATATACAAAATACAGAAAGGACATTATTATTGATTTTAGAATATCTAATAAAAATTCTATCTAAGTCACCTTATAACAAAATTTTGTCAATAAGAGATATTAGTTGTTCCGGCTTTATCAGCTTACAGCATTTGTTTTTATCCGTTTTAAGTCTGCAATTCTTTTTAAGACAAGGACGACAGCCTAATTCAGGAGCAAGTACATAACAATTGTCGCCGAAGGGTGCACTTCTTTTCTCCGCTGTAGCACTGAATAAAGTTATTATTGCAGGTTTTGAAACAGCCCAGGCTATATGAGCACTTCCTGAATCGGGTGAAATTACAATGTCACAGCGTCTGAACAACTCTGCGAGTTCTTCGAGATTGGTTTTACCTGCAAGATTTATACTGTTTGTGCAGGTAGTTTTCTCTAATATTCTTTTTATAAGTGCATTATCAGATTCCATGCCTGTAAATATAATGTTGACTTTGTCTTTATAATAATCAACAATTTTCGACCAGTAGGGCTCATGCCAGTGCTTGTTTTTCCAGGTAGTTGCCGGTGAAACTGCTATAATTTTTTTTGTTTTATCAACACCTTCAAGCAGTTTATCAATTTTTTCTTTGACCTGTTTTGATGAATCTTTTAAAACAAACTTTATTTCAGACGTATCCGCACCGAGATGAGCTGCAAATTCGAGATTCCTTTTTACTACGTGATACTCAGGATCAAACAGCTTGTGAGATTGGGGGTATATCTCATTTGAAAACAACCAGTAAAACTCCCTGCCGCCAGTTAGCGTAATCTTTCTTTTTATATTTAAAAACGGAAGTATAGAGGCACTTTTAAAAAGCTGCTGGGTATCAAGAACTGCGTCATAATGTTCCTCATTAATAGAATCTACAATATCTTTAAATTCTTTAATGTTTTTTAGAGAAATTATTCCGCGTTTATTCCACTCCTTTTTAGGCAATACATAGCATTTATCAATCAGTGGGTTATCTTTTATAAAAAGCTGTGCTTTGTCTTCTACAACCCATCCTATTTTGCAGTCGGGAAACGACCTTTTTATTGCATACGCAGCAGGAAGTGTGTGGATTGTGTCTCCCAGTGCACTGAGGCGTAATATAAGAACTTTTTTTAACTCGTTATCCATTTTTTTATTATATAAAAAACTCAATAACCATACGAAAGATTTACTCTTCTTAATGTTTTTTAGACTTTTTGGTGGAGTCATGAATTTAGCAAATTTATTATTATAGAAAAGTTGAAAATCGTCGATTATTAAAAAATAAAAATACCCCAGCTATAAACAGGAAGGTTATTCACTAATGAGCAGTAAAAAAGTCCTCAAGCTCCGTCAATCAATACTAAAATACAATACAGAACTCTTAAAATTAAAGACCCAATTGCTAGCTTCAGATGATGCTAACATTAAATATAATAAAATTTTAATAAAAAAAGCAATATGTAAAAAAGAGCTTGAAGACTCAAATACACCTATTGTCCAAAAACTTTTAAAAAAATTTTCTAATAATTCTAAAGACAGAAAGCTTATCTGTGATTATTTTAAATTCTAATTATTTAGTGAAATTGAGAAGTCTGAACGATTTTTTCTTATTATCAGCCTCTCTGTCCGGCAGTTCATAACAATCCAGGCATCTTGCTTCATAAGTTTCATCACCGCCTATCATAATAAGCGGTGAAGATTTGTCTGCGGGGAATCCGTTTATAAGCCTTTGTGTTCTTGTGGCGTGATCTGAACCGCATTTCATACAAACAGCAGTTAGTTTATCTACTCTGTCAGCAATACACAGAAGTTCCGGCATTGAACCGAATGGTTCACCTTTGAAGTCTAAATCAAGACCTGATGCTATCACTCTTTTTCCGTGCTCAACCAGCTTTTTGACAACAGTGATTATATCACTGTCAAAAAATTGTATCTCATCAATAGCAATTACTTCATCTTCTGAAGAAATTTTATTGAGAATATCTCTTGCTGTTTTAACAGTTATTGCATCAAGCCAGAGGCCGTTACGGGATTCTATATAATCACCTTTGGCTCTTGTATCAAGCTCTGGGGAGATTACTTTTACCTTTTTTTGAGCAATAATACACCTTTTTACCCTGCGCAAAAGTTCTTCTGTTTTCCCGCAGCTCATAGGCCCTGTTATTATTTCGAAGTGGTAACCCATCTTAATTTCCCCTAATCCCCAATATTTTTTTTACATTCACATGTAATCAAAATTTTTCATGACATTCTTCCTCTTATTATATGATAAATTTAAAAATATTTTAATAATTAGCCTCTAAAATTGCGCTATGTTAACATGTCCTTATGACAAAGATACTATTGATATCGGAAAATATAAAACAAAACAAACAAATAACCAAATCTCTTGCAAAATCTTCATTTGCAGTTATCTGTTCATGCGATGAAACATCTGTTATAAACTATTTACAAAACGGAATAGTGTCACTTGTTCTGATAGATGAAGATTTAAAAAAACAGGATTCCGCTATTTTTTGTAAACAACTTCACGCTGCAGCCATAAAAGAAAATATAGCAATAATAGCCCTCGTAAATTCAAAAACAGAAAATATTGAACTTTTAAAACATTCAAATGCTTATATAACAAAGCCAGTAAATGAAAAAATATTAACTGCTTCGGTTGCATCTAATATAAAATTAAAAAAAGCTGTTGATACTTTGACCCTTAATAACAGTGAACTCGCTAAAAGTCTGTACCAGCTTGATGTTTTATATAATACTTCGACTCATCTTGCAGGCTCACTAGACAAACAAAAGCTTATAAATATAATGATAGACGGATTAGAAAAGAGTTTGAGCTTTTCTTTGTCTTCTACTCTTGTATTCAATGATGAGCATAATGTTGAGCTTATTATTAATTCTTTATATGGAATTTCACCGAGGCTTGAACATTCTTTAAAATTACGTGCAATATTGAGTTATCGTGCACTTTTTGATAAAAAAAGAGTTCCTTATGAACTTAATGTAAACGATATAAGGGTTATAAAGAATATTAAGCATCATTTGGAAGAGTATGATCTTAATATATTAAAGTTTGATAATCTTTTTGCACCGATAAATGTCGGCGAAAAATTTTTCGGCTTGATTGAAGTTTTTAGAGAGACTGATTTTTCGCAAGAGGACACAACCTGCTTTCAAACTCTTGCAAGACAGGTCTCGCTTCCTCTGGAAAATGCTTCTTTATATGAAGAAATAAAAAATACAAATACGAAACTTGAGAAACTGGAAAGATTAAAATCAGAGTTTATTTCTATTGTTTCTCATGAATTAAGAACTCCTTTAACGGCAATAAAAAACTCTCTTGAAATCTGTTTGAGCGGTAAAGCCGGAGATGTAAGCTCCATAATGGACAAGTTTTTGAATATGGCGGCGCGCAACGTAACAAGATTGTCAGGTATTATTAATGATTTGCTTGATTTATCAAAAGTAGAAGCCGGTAAAATGGACTTTAAGTTTGAAAAAACGAGTATTAATTCTCCCGTAGAATTTATAAAAAATACATTTGAAAATGTCGCAAGAGAAAAGAATATAGAGCTGATTCTGGATAAAGATAAAAATATAAGTGATACCTATATTGATAACCAAAGAATAGAGCAGGTAGTTTCAAACCTTATTTCAAATGCAATAAAATTTACAAATGAAGGCGGTAAAATAACCGTTAAAACAGAAAATATCACACTGTCTGATATCGATAAAACAAAACTTTTCGATATAGAAAAACCTGTATTTTATGACAATTATGTAAAAGTTTCCGTAGCTGACAGCGGAATAGGTATAGCTCAGGAGGATTTGAAAAAAGTATTTGACCAGTTCCAGCAGATAGAAAATTCTTTGAATCGTAAAAATGGCGGAACTGGTTTGGGACTTCCTATTGCAAAGCAGCTGATAGAAGCTCACAGAGGTTTTATCTGGGTAGAAAGCGAATTGAATCACGGCACTACATTTTCTTTTGTGATACCTGTATTGGGTGAAAAAGAAAAATTTTCTGCTGATTTGGAAAAAGAACTGCTAAAGTCCAAGGCTTGTTCTCACAATGTTCTTCTTGTACTTATTGAGGAAAATGAATGTGAGCGAAATTCTTTTATAGAGGCAGTAAGGGAAGAAAAATTTTCTATAATAAGAAAAACTTCGAATACAAAAGAAGCGTATTACGAAGAGGATGGAAAAAAATATCTTGAGATTATGATACCTGAGGCTGATAAATTTGCACAGGGATTTATAGAAAAGAAAATCGAAAGTATTTTGATATCAGAATTAGACGAAAAAAATAGCCCAAAATATGATATATTGTATTCAACTGCAATTTTCCCTGATAATGGTGAAGATGTAATTTCTTTGATGGAATTTTTAAAGTTGAGCTTTAATAAAAACATAAAGGCGGAGGTATAAAACAGATGAGCGAAAGCAAAAAAATACTTATAGTTGATGATGAGCAGGATATTGTTGAAACTTTAAAATTTATGCTGGAAGCTCAGGGTTATGATTGTTTTTGTGCTTATGACGGAGAGAGCGGTCTTAGTATGGCAAAGGAAGTTCTTCCTGACTTGATGATTCTTGATGTAATGATGCCAAAAATAAACGGATACAAAATCAGCCGGCTTTTAAAATATGATAACAAATATAAGGATATTCCGATTATTATGGTGACAGCCCGTTCACAGGAGGAGGATAAATTAATAGGGCAGGAAACAGGTGTTAATGAATATATAACAAAGCCTTTTGAACTGGATGAGGTTATTGCAAAAGTAAATGAATATCTGGCATAGGACATTGGTTCGAAGCAGGAGAAAAACATAAAAATGGAGTTTGTAAGAAACAAAACATTAGAAAAACTAAAATATGATCTTGTTCGAGACAACCTTATAAAATATGAAGACCTGGAAACTGCAGAACAAGTCGCACAAGTTCAGCATGTAAACGTAGGGCAGGTGTTGATATCCTCGGGGCTTATAGAAGAAGAAACTCTGCTGAAATTTCTGGAAACTAAGCTTCATATCCCTTATGTAAACCTTGAAGACTATTCTCTTGATAAAAAATGTCTTGATTATATAAATTTAAACAATGCACAAAAATACAAGGTAATTCCACTTTTTGAGATAGAAGGAATTTTGACTGTAGCTATGTCAGATCCTCTTGATTTGTTTGCAATAGATAAAATTGTAGAAGATGCAAAATGTGAAATAGAACCTGTAATTTCATCAGAAAATGCTATTTTAAAAAAGATTGAGGAGTATTATACAAGCGCAAGTTCCGTAGGGCAGATTTTTATAGATGAAGATAAACCCAAATATGACTGGAGAGATGTTTTAAACAATGAAAATGTTTCGCTCGGGCTTTCTGATGAGCATATTCAAAAACTGATACGGGCTATTTTGAAACAGGCAATATCTGATGATATTCACGAACTGTTTTTCGAACATGTTCCTGAGGGATTGAGCGTTACATTCAGGAAAGATGCCCAGAATATTTCTACCGGAGAAATTCCTTTGATTCTTGCCGCTCCATTTATTGCACGGCTAAAAACTCTTTCCAACCTTGATCCGACAGTTTCAGAGCTGCCGCAGCTTGGCAAGTTGAGCTTTAAAGTGGATGATATGGCTCTTATTGCAAGCATTTCTGCATTTCCTACCATACATGGGGAAAGAATATCTATAAAAATATATAAGCCGCCTAAAAAATTGAGTGAAACAGCTTTAGATGCAAAAAAAATAAATATTATCCATAATGCGTTAAAAGAACCCGGTATTATACTTGTGTGCGGTTCAGGTTTGTGCGGCAAAACACATATGATTTATTCTATATTATCAGATATTGCAGATGATTCACGTAATATTATGACAATAGAGTCGATAACAAAGTATAATCTGGAAAATATAAATCAGTGCGAGTTGAACGAGCATATAGGTTTCAATCTAGATAAGGCTATGAGATTTATAGAGTTTCAGTCTCCTGATATCCTTTATTTTGAAGGTATTAACACAAAAGAGGGACTGGATTATTTTACCTCTCTTGTATTGAAAAATAAGACTCTGATTACTGAGTTTTTGGCTGAAAATATGGCTGATTTGATGAAAAAAATGGCTCTAAATGAGTTTTCCATGTTTAAATCTCTTCTAACTTGCTTAATATTTCTTCACAATAAAGACAGTATTGAAGTTTTCGATAAAAAGGCTTTAGAAAAATATTTTGGGTAGAATTTAGAAAAATTTTTATTAACAAAAATGTAAAAATATTTTAACAATTCCTTAAATCCGGTAAATTCATTGAAAAAAATGTTTTTTATTATTATATAGGAAACCGAAGGTAAAAAAGGAATATTATTTTGAGTGGCGAAAATTTAAAAATCCCACAATTAAATATAAGTTTGTCATCAACGGGCGCTGATTCAGCATCGATTGAATCCGGTTTTAATGCAACAAAACCATTGCTATTCAATACTGGATTGATAGACTCCCGTGAATATGCAATTAACGGACAAACTTTGCCTCAGTCTGCACAAAAGGGTAATAGTGTTGAAGAAGCTCTTTTTGAGTCTAAACTGAAAACTCAGCAGTCACAGGTAAAAGCAGAAGAATTACCTGCAAATATTAGAACAGGTGCATTAGCAGCAATAGGAAATTATTTCAACAGAATAAGATACGGCGTAGACAGATTAGATACGGTTATTGATAATCATACTCTTGATTTAATTCAAAGATATATGATTACTGAACCTGATATGAGAGCAATGTATGAATCAAGCCCGAGGTCACAGGCAATTGTTGCTCAAATGAATCAAATCGCTGCTAATTACGGAATTCAAATTGCATAGTATAACAGCATCACAGGGGATATCCGGAATGAAAACTAAAGATGTATTACATTATGAAAATTTAAAAACTATAAAATATACACACTTGGCTACGACAATTGTTTATGCCCGTGCGATAGCAGAGGTTCTCGGGTATTCAAAAGAACAAATTCATGTCATAGAAGTTGGTGCCTCTTTGCATGACATAGGAAAAGCATTTATTCCTCCGTCAATTTTAAACAAGAAGGGCAGATTGACAAAAGAAGAACGTGAAATTATAAATTACCATTCTGTTATTGGCTATGAAATTTTAAAATCAGCAGGCTACGGTGTAAATGTTGCAGAAATAGCAAGAGACCACCACAATCCTATGTCAAAAAATCCAATGGCACAGATTGTAAGGGCTGCTGATATTTATTCTGCAATGAGAGAAGAACGTTCTTACAAAAAAGCAAAAACACATGAAGAAGCAATGGAAGTTTTGAAATCAGCAAGAGTTCCTCAAAAGATTCTTGATGCACTGGATAAAAAATACGGTAAAAAGCATACCGTAACAAATCCTATTCAAGGCTTTTCAGTTCGGCCTGCAGTTGCTTAATACCGGCATTTAGCGTATCGTTGTTATTTAGTGCTTCTTTAAGGCATTGTTTGTAGTTTTCGGTATCGCCAATTTCCTTGAACATATGAGCAAGTGTATAATATACTTCTCCGTTGTAAGGATTATTTTCGAGCGCCTTTTTCAAAAGATTAATTGCTGTTTCAAAGTCTTTTTCTTTTGCAAATATTTTAGACAGTATAATTGAGGCATTGTCATCTTTTGGATTTAACTCGAGTGTCTTTTGCAAATATTCTTTTGCCTTTTGGATATCCTCCTCGTCATAAAATATTGAGCCGAGATTAAAATAAGCCCAGCTGTAGTCGGGACACAGTTCTAATACTTTTTCATAGTTCTGTTTGCACAAATCTCTTTGTCCGGTCTTATCATATTCATAAGCAAGGTAAAAATACGCGAGATGATCATCAGGGTTAAGTTCAATAGCTGCTTTCAGGCATGTTATAGATGTGTCATGCTCTTCTTTTTTTGAATATAGATATCCAAGATTAAAATAGCTGTTTGCGTCATCCTCTTCCAGCTGCAGTACACGTTTGAAAAACGGTATCGCTTTATCAAACTCCTGTGTCTGCAAATAAGCATATCCAAGGTTGTATAAGAAATCCGGTTCATCTGGATTTATGTTCAGCGCATTTTGATAAGATATTATCGCTTTATCAAATTTTTTCAGATTTTCAAGAACAATACCTGCATTGTAATGCAATCTGGAATCTTCCGGAAATCTTTTCAAAAGGTAATAAAGGTGTTTTAATGCCTCTTCATTGTATCCGTTTTCCATTAATTCCGTAGCAAGTTCCCGTCTTGTTTTAAAGTCTGTAGGATCCTGTTCAATTTTTTCGTTTAGTTCTGTAATTTTTTTTATGTTATTTTCTGTATTTTCCATAATTCAATTTTAACGTTTTTTAGCTTATTTGCAAAATATAAAAATTTCATATCGTCAACTGACTCCTGCTACGTCTTGGATTATTGGCGTTCGTAAGGTTTTGTATTCCGTTTCGAAATTTTATTCTAAAATTTCTTCTCTTCAACAACCTTACTCACATGGCTGTTCGCTCACTTCGTTCGACTCCACAGCCGCTCAAAATCTGCTTCTTAGATTTTCTTCACGCTAGGACAGTTTCCAATTTTTATACTGCACGGAGATACGAAGTATCTCCGTGCAGTATAAAAATTAACAACGCCGTACATATCAGGATACTCTTGAGTACAAGCGAGGCTGCCTCAGACATATTACTAATCCAATAATTGCTTGACATATTTACTATTTTAAAGGAATATAGTTATACAGTTTTGCATTGCGGTCAGAATGCACGAAGTGCTCCGCCACAATACACGCAATTGAAAATTAAATAATTTGCCCTGGTGGCGGAATCGGTAGACGCGTCGGACTTAAAATCCGATTGGGCTCACCCCCAGTGCCAGTTCAAGTCTGGCTCAGGGCACCATCCAA
>CASFNW010000002.1:10674-120806 GCA_949296245.1 uncultured bacterium | reverse complement strand
CGGTTTACCGTTCAATTTCCTCCGGAAATTGCCGGCATCCACGGGCGTAACATTCGGCTTCGCCTCATTAACTCCCGTAGACAAGTCTGGCTCAGGGCAAGCTTTTAAAGACTCTCGAAAGAGGGTCTTTTTTGTTTCTGTGTGTAATTTGTGGGTAATTTTCCATTTGAACAAAATACTAACAATATGAATTCTTATAGTTACTCTTATCTGTGCTACATAATTCAGTGACTGGTCATGTGAGTGAAAACCGTTCATTCTGATTGCTTTAGCCAGAAGAATCTACTACACATAGATCCTTCGGTCGTTGTACTTCCTCTGGTTTGTATATGTTAAGTAATTTGATGACAATTTAAAATATAAAATTTTGTAAAAATACGCAATTATAAAAAAGAGAAATACTTTATATAATATGAAAGCTCTCTCTTCTTATTTAAACTTTAAGACCCTTTTAAAGGGTCTTTTCCTTAAATTTTGGTATAAAGAGATTCGGAAATATTAATAAACTCTCTTACAAGATTTTTATCCCATTGAATACCTGCGCCTATTTTTAATATTTCACAAGCTTTTTCATTAGACATACCTTTACGGTACGGCCTGTCAGATATCAATGCATGATATGCATCAGCAACAGAGACTATTCTTGCGGCCAGAGGTATATCTTCACCCTTAAGTTTTTCCGGATAACCTGAACCATCCCAGTGTTCATGGTGATATTTTACAATCGGAATCAAATCATGCAATGATTCATTCGGCAAAAGAACCTTCTCTGCACCGATTGTAGGGTGTTGTTTCATTATTTCCCACTCGTCATCTGTCAATTTTGACGGTTTTCGTAGTACTGATTCCGGAATTCCAATCTTGCCTATGTCATGCAATAATGCACCAAGTTTTATTCTTTCTACGTCTTTTTCAGGAAGATTCAAAGCTCTTGCAAGAGCTTCTGAGTATCTGGACACAGATGTTGAGTGACCTTTTGTGTATTCATCTTTTGCATCAATAGCGCTTGCAAGTGAAGTAACAACTTCAATCAAATGCCCCTGATTTATAATTTCTTCTGAATGGAATTTATTTACAAGTTCTTCATCAAAGTTAATACCGATTGAGGCATGTCTTTTTGCTATAACCGAAGCAAAAGAGCTGAGAGCCGTATCATCCCAAAAATCAAAATCTTCAGAGCATACAATTGTTGACATACCGTTTTTATATCCCTTGCTTTTAGAAATATACATTGCCTGTTCTGCCAGTATAAGCAGTTTTTCTAAATCCTGTGTTGAATTTGGATATGTGGCAATACCAACCGAAGCTTTAATAGGCCCGACATCGTCAACAAGACAACAGGACAATGAATAAGTCAAATACTCTGCAAGATATTTTGCTTCGGAAGAATTAGTTTCCGGCAGAATAATAGCAATTTCGTCACCGCCGTATCTTGCGGCAGAGTCATTGCTTCTTATACCCTGCTTAATTTTATCTGCAACAAGTTTTATAATTTCATCGCCTTTAGCGGCTCCAAAATCTTTATTAATTTGAGAAATATTATTTATATCAAAGATAACAATAGAAGTCTGAGTATTTGTTCTTTTAGCTTTATCAATTTCTCCGGCGAGAAGTTCTTGAAATTTTCTGTGATTATTCAGTCCTGTTAACGCATCTGTATCAGTATTCATTAAAACTTTTGCGGATAAGTCTTTATTTTGTATAAATAAAGCAAAATATCTTGACATAAATTTATAAATTTCACAAGATGCCTCATAATTACTATCACCTACAATCATTACCCCGAGGCAATCATTTACTGCGCACAAAGGAATTATTACAACAGGTGAGTCATTAAGATAATGGACATTCAAAAAAGCGCTGCTTGACGCATATTGCAATGTTTTTGTATGAAAAGCTTTTTCAACAGGACTGTCAGAACCGTTGATTAATATTCTTGATGTAAATGTTGAACCTATTTTATCAACTATCTTAAAATTTATGCATTTTGATTGCTGGCAGTACAGGCCAAGTGCGGAAAATGAAGCACTGAGTTTATTCGTAAAAATATTATGCAGCGAATAAAATAGCTCGTTTTGAGTTTTTTTTCCTTCTGTGACCTCATTCAAAACTCTAATAAGCTCCAGATAGTCAATATTTTCGCTGCCTCGCCACATTTTATTGTTATAACCGGCATACATTCTGTTTGATGTTGTGCGGTTATTAATGGAATTGATTTTGGAAATAAGTCCGCTTGGAATTATTGGGCTTGAATGTTTGGAATCAACCCCTTGCTTATCGGTATCAGCTTTTTGAGAAGACAGATTATCCGAGAGATTTTTAAAATTATTGAAATTATTAAAATTCAAAGCATGACCTTCCTGATATAATCTTACAAAAACCCTAACTTGAAAAATTTGCTAAAATTTATAGAGAAGATTAAGTTTGATTACAATTTTATGTATTTTAACAGGTATTACACGGCTTTGTAAAGATATTAAATAATGAATTTTCCATTGAATTTGTTTAAATAATATTTATAAATTTATATGGCAATTAATAAAAAAAATAATTGTTTATTTATATATAGCAAAAGACATAAAATAGAGTTAAAATAGAATTATGGAGAAAATAACAGATATAACATCAAGAATAGGAGAAAATGCTGAAGCAACAGCAGATGATACTGTTGCAAATAAACCTGCAAAAACTTTTAAAAAATCAACGAATCCTATTTTTAAAAAACTTGCGCAGTTCCAAAATGACAACATCTCCAAAAAGTTTGATATAAATGACCTTTTGAGATAATTGAGATTATATGTATTATTTAAAAAATACTCTTTTTTTAGAACTCACAAAAAATCAGAAGTCTTCGCTTTTCTGTTTTATAAAAAGTTTTGTTAAAAAGCACTGCGATAAAAGCTGCGATGAGATACTGCAGTTATATATTGAAGATGAACAATACTACTATGCGCAGAACAATCCGCATTTTGAATGGATTATTAAAGAATTTGAAAAAGACAACTTTATAAAAGAGTTAAAAATATTAATAAACGAGAATAAAAAACAGCTCGAGATAAAAGAAAAACAGAAACCTTTTCTTGAAATGCAAAAAAAGATTGCAAAAGAGCAAAGAAAAAAAACTTCCGAATTCAAAATGTCAAAACAGCCGCCTACAAAAAAACAGCTTTACTATTACGAAAAACTGTGTAAAAAATATAATTTAGATATGGATGATACAAGCTCACTTTCAAAATTAGACTTAAAAAATAAAATTTCAGAAATAATAGATAATGAACAAGAAACAGCTAAAAAAATCAGATTTGATAAAGAAATATACTGACAATGGTTTTAGTTTTGAAGAAGCAACTGCAGAATTGGATTTTGCTATAGAAATACTTTGCGGCTTAACGATGAAAGACCTTATTATAGGCATAATGCCTTCTTCAAAAGATATTGAAAAACTGGAATCCGCTGTTAATATCCGCTTGTCTACAAGAGCGCCGATGGCGCAGATACTTGGCTGCGCCTATTTTATGGGATACAGATTTGAAATAACAAAAGATACCCTGATACCGAGACCTGAAACAGAACTGCTTGTCAGAAAGGCTGTTGAACTTGTAAAAAATAATAATTATAAGCAAATACTTGATATAGGAGCCGGTTCCGGCTGCATTGCTTGTATAATAGCAAAAAAAACAAATGCACAGGTGCTCGGTGTAGATATATCAAACGAAGCGCTAAAAATATGTCTGAATAACGCTATACACCTTGATTTAATGAACAGAGCTATCTTTAGAAAGTCTGATTTGTTTTCAAAAATAAGAGAAGACGAAAAATTTGATATGATAGTCTCGAATCCCCCTTACATCCCCCCGCAGGACAGAGAAGGTCTGCAAATTGAGGTAAAAAACCATGAGCCGGCTGCAGCACTGTTTACACAAGATGAAAAAGGTTTGGAGTTTTACATAAAGATAACTGCAGAAGCACACAAATATATGACACAAAATGCTTCATTAATTTATGAAGTAGGCATAAATCAGGCAGAAAATGTCATGGAAATTATGAAAAATAACGGCTATAAAGATATAAATTACCTGACTGATTTATCAGGTATAAAGCGTGTAGTATACGGGATTTTAGAAAATAAATAACTTCTTTTTATAAAAACCTTGCAATTTATAATGCATATATGTATAATAATCTTATTAGGAATAATTCTTAATAAGAATGATTCTGATAGAATTATGGTAAATATGAAAGAGGTAAATTATGGCAAAATTTGTATGCTCAGTTTGCGGTTATGTATATGAAGGAGATAAAGCTCCTGAAAAATGTCCTATGTGCGGTGTTGGTGCCGATAAATTTAATAAAGTTGAAGAAGGCGCAGGAGCTATCGGCTGGGCTGACGAACACAGAATCGGCGTAGGCGCAGATGTTGATGCAGAAGTAAAACAAGGTTTGAAAGATCACTTCTTAGGCGAATGCACAGAAGTCGGAATGTACCTTGCAATGAGCAGACAGGCTGACAGAGAAGGTTATCCTGAAGTTGCAGAAGCTTATAAAAGAATAGCATGGGAAGAAGCTGAACACGCTGCAAAATTTGCAGAACTTCTCGGTGAAGTTGTTACAAGCTCTACTAAGAAAAACCTTGAAATGCGTGTAGAAGCTGAGTCAGGCGCTTGTGCAGCTAAAAAAGCTATTGCATCAAGAGCAAAAGAACTCAATCTGGATGCTATCCATGACACAGTACACGAAATGTGCAAAGACGAAGCCCGTCACGGTCAGGCATTCCAGGGCTTGTTAAAAAGATATTTCGGTTAAAAATTTTAATTGTATAAAAAACTCCTTCCTTATATAAAAGGGAGGGGTTTTTATTTTTATTTGTCCTATTGAACAAAAAAAATCCGCTTAAACTAACATTTAAGCGGATTTTTATAAAAACTTATGAACTATTTTTTAGCAGCTACTTTGCCGTTAACAGCTTCTTTGAATTTTTTACCAGCAGAGAAAGCAGGAACTGTTTTTGCAGCGATTTTGATTTCTTTACCAGTTTGAGGGTTGCGGCCTGTTCTAGCAGCTCTTTTTCTAGCTTCAAATGTACCAAAACCTACTAAAGTAACTTTTTTACCTTTAGCAACTGTTTTTTCAATAGTTTCCATCAAAGCATTGATGATTTCAGCTGTTTCTTTTTGAGTAACTTTAGATTTTTTTGATACTTCTTGTACTAATTCTTCTTTGTTCATAGTATTTAAACCCCTTTTCTTAAAATGTACAATTCTTATTATATAAAATTTTTGAATATTGGCAAGTACTTTTTTACTGGATTTTTTCATCTTTTTGTTGGTTTTTTTCCTGTAATTCTAAGATAAAATCTTTACTTTCACCTTAAATGCAAATAAAATGAATATATAAGCAGGAATTAAGGGGATTATTTATGAATCACAATAAGGCATTTTCGCTTGCAGAAGCACTCATTACACTGTTAATAGTCTGCATAATTACTATCGTAAGCGTTCCTGTGATTACAAAGAAGAAACGTGATAATCCCATGAAAGTCCTGTGGATGCCGGATACTGAAATAAAAACTGCAATCCGACCTACAGGCCACAGAGATATCATTTTGGGAGAGACGACTAATGAAAACAAACACGGGATAGTCATTATTAATAAAATGTATTTTAAAGATAGAAATGGTAATGTAATAGGCTGGATTGCAGAAGATGGTTCTACTTCATTTTCTGAGGGGAACAATCATGATTTTAATGTGATAACACAAAGACAGCAAAAATTGGAACAAACGCTTACTATTCTTACTAATATGCTTCAGCAGGAGATGAATAAACAAAATAATTTAAACAAAAATTCCTCACGAAGCAGACGCAGCCGCCGGCATAACTCAACAAATCATTATAATAGCAATATTAATGAAGAAGAGCTGAATGCACAGATTCAGGAATTATTAAGAGCTTTACAATCGCAGCAAATACAATAAAGAGGATAAAATAATGATAAAACCATGGAATGAATATTTTTTAGAAATAGCAAAAACTTGCGCCTCACGTTCAAACTGTTTTAGAGCCAAGGTAGGCGCGGTTATAGTAGGTGAAGACAAAAAAATAAAAGCAACAGGCTATAACGGAACACCTTCAAAAGTGACCTCCTGCTACGAAATAGGCAAATGCTACAGAATAGAAAATAATATCCCTTCCGGTACAAGATATGAAACATGCCGAAGTATCCACGCTGAGCAAAATGCAATTATTCAGGCAGGTCAGGACAGATGTAAAGATGCAACCATGTACATATACGGTCATAATTTTATCTGTATATTATGTAAACGTTTCATTGTTCAGGCCGGTATAAAAGATGTTTATCTGCAAAAAGATGAAAACACTCCCGTTCAATATGTAACCGTTGAGCAAATAAGACAGGAATTAGACGCAGACAGACCTTAGTGTTATTATTTTAGAGAAGAATTTTAAGTAAAGGTAAAAATAAAATGTCCATAAAAAAAGTTGTAAAATACGGTGATGCAACTCTTCGCCGACCATCAAAAGAAGTATCTAAAATCTCTAAAAAAATTCAGACACTTGTCCATGACCTTTTAGATACAATGTATGCCCAAAATGGTGTGGGGCTTGCCGCACCTCAGATTGGAGAAAATTTGAGGGTATTTGTTATTGATGTATCTACCGGCAACCAGCCTCTTAACCCGATTGTATTTATCAACCCGAAGATTATTAAAAAATCAGGTGCTTGCAGCAGTTATGAAGGCTGTCTGAGTTTTCCGGAAGCATATACGGATGTAAAAAGATATTCTGATGTAACGGTTAAAGCATTGAATATACACGGTAAACCGTTTATTCTGGAAGGCAAAAACGGCAGCCTGCTGGCAAGAGCAATCCAGCATGAATTTGACCATCTGGATGGAATATTATTTATCGACCATTGCAGAAACAGATTTGAAGCCGACAGAATCCTGACAGAAAAAGGCCTTGAACCGGTTGAAGCTGATAAAATTTTAGAAGAGCCTGAGCTTGAAAAGGCACTGGAGTCAATCCCTGTTAACCCCGGTGAAACAGTTGTTCCCGGTTTAACAGAGGAGAAAAATGACGGAGAAGAAAAAGTTGATTAATATTGTTTATATGGCGACACCGGAAATTGCCGTTAACTGTTTGCAAAAGCTTTTGAATTTTAATGATATTAATATACAGGCGATAGTCACACAGCCTGACAGACCCTCAGGCAGAGGCAACAAGCTGACGGCACCGCCTGTGAAAGAATTCGCGCTTAATCACGGCATAGAAGTTTTGCAAACAGAAGCATTAAAAAACGATGAGGCTATTAAAACAAAATTAAGGGAATTAAATCCTGACTTTTTTATAACATTCGCTTTCGGTCAGCTTCTCACTCAGGAGATTTTGGATATTCCCCAAATTGCAACAATAAACCTTCATGCCTCGCTGCTTCCTGAATACAGAGGTGCAAATCCGATTCAAAGGGCAATATATGACGGTAAACAAGAAACAGGCATCACAACTATGCTCACCGTGCTTGCGCTGGATGCAGGTGATATCTGTCTTCAGGAAAAAATTAAAATAACATCTGATATGACTGATAAAGAGCTGATGAACATAATAAGCGACAAGGCTCCTTTTATAATGTATCCTACAATAAAACAACTTTATAATAAGATTCTGACTCCGCAAAAACAGGATGAGACAAAGGTTACAATCGCTAAAAAGTTTAAAAAAGAAGATGCTGTGATTGACTGGACAAAGTCTGCACAAGAAATCCACAATCAGGTTCGTTCCATGACAACATGGCCTGTAGCCTGCACAACAATTAACGATAAAAATGTTAAAATCTTAAAGACTTCCGTTCTGGATAACGATACAATTAATGAAAACAGCGGTGAAATAATTAATATATCAAAAGAAGGTATTGCAGTAACCGCAAAAAAAGGTATACTGTTAATACAGGAACTAAAGCCTGAAGGAAAAGCTCAAATGCCGGCTTATAACTGGACAAACGGAGCAAAATTACAAACAGGCGATAAGTTTAAATAAGGAGATTATATGTATTCAAGAGGCGTCAGAGGCGCAATTACAATAGAAGAAGACAATGCAGAATTGCTGGAAAAAGCAGCTGTGGAACTTTATTCTAAAATAATAGAGGCTAACGATATTAAAACAGAAGATATTTCGCACATAATTTTTACGCTTACAAAAGATATAAAATGTGCGTTTCCGGCAAAGTTTATACGAAGAAATTTCAAAATTCAGTATGTTCCTCTTTTATGTGTGAATGAAATGGATATTGAGCCGAGTTTAAAGAAATGTCTTAGAATCCTCATGGTTATAAATACCGATAAAAAACAGGATGAAATAAAACATATCTATCTCGGTGCAGCAAAGATTTTGCGTTCGGATTTGGTAAACGAACAGCTATAAAACAGCTTTTATTTTATCTTTGTAAAAACCTGCAATATCAATCAGGGCATGCAATGTCAGTGCAGTGATTTCGACTTCCTGTTTCCACTCATTAAAAGAGCAGCCTAAAGGCAGAGCAACAAGCGGATTATTCGGAAAATCTCTGCATATAGACGGTCTGTTTTCGTAATCCGTGCACAATCCGTCTTTGCCTAATTTCGGGCAGTAATAAAAATACAAATCTTTGTCATTAAAATGTTCTCTTAAAAGCTTTACATAATCAGGATAAAGCTTTTGCGGCTCATCAAAAGAAGTATACGGAACAAAAACACTTACAAATTCTTTAGAAAATTTGTCACCGTTATTTGCCCTTTGCTTTAATTCTTCATATGAATATTCCGAGCTTGCCAGCTTACAGCAGGAAGAACAGCACCCGCAGTTATAGCATTTTCTTCTTTCTTCGATTTTTTGTATTTTTTCAAGGATATCTTTTGAAATTTTATTTTCAAGACAATCTATAGCTGCTTCCTGCCAGAATTTGTATCTGCAGCCATCCGGAAATTTTTGAAACAGCGTTATTTTATTAAAATCTATATCACAATCAGCTTTACAGTGATTGCAAAGAGAGGCTTTTTTTAAATTCATAAGCTGCTTGTCAATTGCAAGCTGTGCATTGTGAAACAGTTCTTTATAGATTTTTCTTGTATTAATTATTTCGTTTTGTAAGGTATTCATGGCTACAATATAGCACATACTGAGGAATTATTATAGAATAAAGATTGAGGGCGGAGAAATGAAAAGAATTAAGCAGTTATCAAGACAACTGATAAACCAGATAGCAGCGGGAGAGGTAATAGAAAGACCGGCTTCCGTTGTAAAAGAACTTGTCGAAAATTCAATAGACGCAGGTGCTACACGTGTTGAAGTTGAAATAAGCAAAGATTGTCTGTCAATACGTGTTTCAGACAATGGATCCGGAATTCACCCTGATGATATAGAGCTTGCTTTTTCAAAACATGCTACAAGCAAAATAGAAAATGCTGATGACCTCTTTGACATACATACAATGGGTTTTAGAGGAGAAGCACTTGCAAGTATAATATCAATTGCAAAAGTAATCTGTACTACAAGAACAAAAGATTTTGAAACCGGTACAAAGGTTGAATGTGAAGAATCCAATGTAAAATCCACACCTGCGGCCTGTGCAATTGGAACTACAATGGAGGTTAATGACCTTTTTTATAATACACCTGTTCGACAAAAATTCTTAAAATCGGAAAAAGTAGAACTCTCATATATTGCAGAAATTCTGCAAAGCATAGCTATTGCGCATCCCGATATTTCGATTACCCTTATAAATGAAGGAAAAACTCCTCTTAAAACATCCGGAAGCGGGGATTTATTGTGTGTACTGACAGAAATTTATTCAAATTCAATTGCAGGTGAGTTGAAAAAGATAAATAAAAAAGATGAACTGTCAAAACTTCATGCAACAGGATTCTGTTCCACACCTGATTTTACACGTTCTACAAAAAAATCCATTTACGTTTTTGTAAACAACAGAGTTGTAAAATGTCCTGTTATCCTAAAAGCCATTGATACTGCATACAAAAATATGCTTCCTGCAGGGAAGTACCCCTTTGTCTGCATAAATCTTGAAATTCCGGCATGCGATGTTGATGTTAATGTTCATCCGACTAAAAAGGAAGTTCGGTACAAAAATCCAAACCAGATATTCAATTTTATTTACGGCTCTATTATTGATGCCCTGTCAAATTTCAAAATACAAAAACCTGATACCACTGATAATGTGGTTATTCCTTTCGGAAATTACAACACAATAAACACTCATGGGATAGAACAGGATAAAAAGGACGATGACACTGTTTACATATCTGATGACAGATTTGATGAAATAAAACAGTCTAATTCAAGGCAATTTGAATTAGAAGTGAAACAAATTGATTTGGATTTACAAAAAACTGTACATGTTGAAGAAACAATAAATATAATAGGACAGTACAGAAACACATATATTATATTTGAAGAAGACACGGAGCTGAAAATAGTAGACCAGCATATTGCAGATGAAAGATATATATTTGAACAGCTTCAAGAGAATTTAAAAAAAGAAAATATTCCGTCTCAGCTCTTATTGATATCAGATGTGTTGAACTTAGAACCCGCAGATGTCCAGCTTTTGGTTGACAACAGCGAAAAGCTGAAACGCTTTGGCTATGAAATACAAAAGGTTTCCGAAAATGAAATTGTATTTAAGAAAATTCCTCAGGTAATATCACATGTAAAAGTCAAAGATATTCTTGCTGATATACTGGAAAATCTCCACGGCGATTTAAATAATCTCGAGGAACAAATGCTTGTTACAATGTCGTGCAAAGCTGCTGTTAAAGCGGGAGCTGAGCTTAACTTATGGCAGATGGAAGAGCTTATAAAAAAATGGAAAACGACAAAAATGCCGTATACATGCCCGCACGGACGGCCTATTGTGCACTCTTTCAGTGAAAAAGAAATTGCCTCATTCTTCCATAGGACAGTATAGTTTCAAATTTCATCTATTATTATGATTCATATTTCTTCACAATTCCTTATACTTTGGTTGTAGATACTAAAGTGAGGGATATGATTTTGGCAGTTAAAAAATCAAATTTAAAAACAAAAATACAGCAAAAACCTGATTTGCGTGTTGCAGAGGTACCTAAAAAGCCTCTTACAAAACCGTATAATGACATAGATTTAAATAACTGGAAAGACTACTCCCATGTTTTGACAGATACATTATGGGAATTTCAATCCCGGGATAAAAGCAACGGTCATTCTTATGATTATCACGGAAATTACATCCCTCAAATTGCACAGCAGCTGTATGAAAGATTTACAAAAAAAGGTGATATTGTTCTTGATATGTTCTTTGGCTCAGGCACGTCAGGTATAGAAGCAGTTAATATGGGCAGAAGATGCATCGGAGTTGAGCTCAAACAGGAACTTGTCGATTATGTCAGCAACAAATTTGAACCTAAAACCCTTGTAACCGATGTTAACATTATCTGCGGAGACAGTGCTTCTTCTGATATCGGTGTAAAAATACAGGACAGGCTTGCTGTAATGGGTGCTGATAAGGCACAGTTTTTAGTGCTTCATCCGCCTTATGACGATATTATCAAGTTTTCGGATAAAAAAGAAGATTTGTCTAACTGTGCAACAACTGATGAATTTTATGATTTGTTTGAAGAAGTTGCAAGAAACGGTTATGAACAGCTTGAAAACGGCAGATTTGCAGCTCTTATTATCGGAGATAAATATGCTAAAGGCGAATATTATCCCTTAAGTTTTGGCTGTATGGAGAGAATGAATCGTGCAGGATTTGTTACAAAAGCAATAATTGTTAAAAATATTGAAGGAAACGAAAAAGCTAAAGGGAAACAGGCAAATCTGTGGAGATACAGAGCACTTTACGGAGGTTTTTATATATTTAAACACGAATATATCATGGTTTTTCAAAAGCCGCTGAAGAACAAGGCGAAAAGTCTGCATTAAAATATTCTTCAAAACCTGATTTTAAAAATTTACATAATTGCTCCAGATCTAGATTTGGAGCAATTTCGTTTAACGTTGTAATTTTATCAGCCTGCGGCTCTTCGCCAAAAATGTTTTGAATCAAGTCCGGATTATAGCTAAACATAATAGAACCGTGCTGCAAAATATAGCCCTGCTTTCTAAACTGAGCAGAACCTGCTATTTTTCTGCCGTTATAACTCAAATCCGCACCTGTAGAAAGAGACATACAGTATTCAAAGCTTGCAGAAGCTCTTTTATCTTTAGGAAAATCCGCATTAATTCCTGCTGTTTTTAAGCCCAGAGCAAGCGCGCCGGAGATTTCTTTATAGGAATTTATAACAGATTCTCCGTATTTCAAATATTTTACTGGACACACAAAAGAATATGTAAGCTCATTATCATGCAATAATGCTCTGCCGCCTGTAAGCCTTCTTACAATGTCTATTTTGTGATATTTACAAAAATCTTTATTGATATGGCTATCTCGCTGGTTTCTTCCAAGAGACACACAAGCGGGTGACCAGCCGTAAAACCTTAATACAGGCTCATCAAAAGTTTTCTCAATAGCTGTATTTAAAATACACTCATCAAAATCCATATTGTATTTACCGGTATTAACGCTGTATGGGATAAAATACGCAGCCAACTATACAGCCTCCAGTAATTTTTTGAAAGAAGCAGGAATATAGTCTATCTGGTCTGTTGCGAGTACGGAATATTCCGTCAAATCAGCTGATGCAATTTCTCCTGTAAGTCCGTGCATATAAACGCCGAGTATAGCTGCATCTTTGGCAGACAAGCCCTGTGCCGTAAATGCGGAAATCATGCCTGTCAGTACATCACCGCTTCCGGCTTTAGCAAGAGCACTGTTGCCGCTAGTGTTAATAAGGATTTCTCCTTCTTTTGTTGCAATAACAGTCTTATTCCCCTTTAAAACAACACAGCAGCCGAATTGCTTCGCCGTTAATGCGGCATATTTTGTCCTGTTAGACTGAATAATCTCTACAGGAACCTTTATAAGTCTGGATAATTCTACAGGATGCGGGGTAATAACGGAATTTGAAGGCAGTTTTTTGATTTCTGATTTTGCAAGAACATTTATCGCATCTGCATCTATAACAACTTTTTTATCTGTGTTGTTCAGATAATTTACTAAATCTTCAACAAACGCTGATATTGCAGGCCTGTCAGAAAGCCCCGGTCCGACAGAAACAACATTGTATTTCTCTATTATTTCTTTTAAATCCGAGAAAGCATCAGATGCTATACATTTACCGTAATAATCTCTGAGCGGATAGTATGTTACCCACGGACAGATGCCGGCAATATTGTTTATAACCGATTCTATTGCTGCTAGTGTCACAAGTCCTGCTCCGGTCTTCAATGCTGATACCGAGGACAGGTATGCTGCACCCTCATACTCGTAGCATCCTGCAATGTTTAAGACTTTGCCAAATGTACCTTTGTTACTATCCTGAGGTCTTTCAGGTAAAAGTAATTTTGCCTCTGATAATGTAATTTCTTTACAGTCCATAGTTAATAACCCGTTTGTCTTAATGCCTCATACACAACTATTGCTACGGAATTTGAAAGATTGAGGCTTCTTTGACCTTCCTGCATCGGTATTGTAATTGAATGATTACCTTTTGAAAAAATCAAATCTTCCGGCAGGCCTCTTGTTTCCGGCCCAAATACAAGAAAATCTCCGTCTTTATATTTCACATCAGTATAATAATTTTTTGTTTTTGTTGTCAGATAATAAAAATCACTGTCAGGAAACTCTTGCCACAAGTCATCTATTTTGTCGATTCTTCTTATATTTACAGAATCCCAGTAATCAAGCCCCGCACGTTTTAGGTGTCTGCTGTCTATTGAAAAACCTAATTTGCCGACAAGATACACATCACAATTTGTACAGGCTGCCAGACGGACTATATTGCCTGTATTTTGAGGAATTTCCGGCTCATAAAGCACTATATTCAGTTTTGTTTTAATGTCCAATATTACTTAACCGTATTCACTAAAAAACCTGCTCTCATTTTATCACATGTGCAATAAAACCGGCAGGTTTTCTTTTTTTATATATTTTTGGTTTATTTTTTATCCTCTACAAAAAATCTTCTGCTTTCTATCAGTACGGGCAGACCTCTTAATACACAGAATACAACCGCTGCATATACACAGAAATGTGCAAACGGGCAAATTGTTATGCAAACATTATGAAATGTCGCCCAAGCAGAAGAAGCTTGTTCTGACAGTGTCGGATCTCCACCCTGCAAGAATAACTGCATTGTTGCAAACGGGAAATTGCACAGTATCATCAATGCAAAAGCAAGCGCCTTTGTAACAGCATAAGAACCTCTTGAAAAGTTTGAGGCAACAAGGAAATGTCCGAGTTTTGTTTTCATCATTGTCGTAGCGCCGAATGCTGTATAACCCTGTTCCAGAGCAATACTTCTTACACCGTCAGTTAAGATGCCTCTTGTTACAACAATCAACGGAACCCAGACAGGTATCCAGCCCAGTACGGCAAAAACTATCCAATAAATATTTTCTACAATTCTGTCTCCCAGAATATCAAGCACAGCACCGAATTTAGAACTTTCATTAAGCAGTCTTGCGACAAAACCGTCCAGTCCGTCAAACCAGATTGCAATGATCGTCAAAACAAAAGCTGTAATATAACATGCCGGTGTCTGATAAAATAACAGGCATATTGCAATAAAAGCAATTATCATTCTGATAATAGTAATTAGATTAGCCATTTTAAACTCCTCGTGTTTATAATTTATGTTTTATTGTTTACTGCGTGAAGAAGCAAAATTGTGGTGTTCTAATAGTTTCAACTTATCACCGAGCATCATTTTTTCTGCATCCTCAAGGATTTTTACGACAAAATATCCGTTTTCTCCGTCACTTCTTGCTTTTTTATGCTGTTCAATACATTTTACAAAATGCTCGCATTCTAGTTTTAGAGGTTCAATTTCAATATAATCCAGTGCTATATTACTGCCGGAGTTAGGTTTATCATTTTTAAATACCTGAAGCTTATTTTCTTTCAATGTATCATCAAACATTGCAGAACCTTTAGTTCCTCTGAGCATAAGGTTTACTCTTTTTTGCGGATGAATCCAGCTGTCTGATATATGAGCAACACAGCCTGATTCGTACTCAATTTCGATATGAGTAATATCCATAATCTCATTACCTTCTGAGCTTACACCCATAGCTGAAATTACTCTTTTGGGTTCTTCTCCGAGTATATAGCTGACCATAGAAACATCATGCGGAGCTAAATCCCACATAACACTTCTGTCGTTTTTAAAATAGTTTATGTTTAATCTATCGGACTGTACATACTTGATATCGCCCAATTCACCTGACTCTACTATCATTTTGAGGCGGTTAACTGCCGGATGATATAAAAGAAGGTGTCCTACCATCAAGACCAGTCCTTTGGATTCAGCAAGTTCTTTCAACTCAAGAGCTTCTTCGCTTGCTGTTGCAATAGGCTTTTCGACATATACATTTTTACCGGCCTCTAATGCCATTTTTACCAGTTTAAAATGTGTATGGCTGGGTGTAGCAACAACTACTGCATTAATTTCTTTATTGTTCAAGACCTCATTAAAATCAGGAGTTGTATAAATTTCAGGATAATCTGCATTAACTTTTTTTCTGTTTTCTTCATCCATATCACACACGGTATGAAGATAATTCAGATTATAAAAATTTCTGACTAAATTCTTTCCCCAGATACCTGCGCCCAAAACAGCGACTTTTGTCGTCATATTCATTCCCCTGTTTACGTAAACTTTTAACTATTTAACTTTATCTTTCCAATTATATCAGCGAAAAAAGACAAAAATCAAATTTAATTTGCAGATACTTAACATTTATAGCCCGAAAGTATAAAATTGCAACATAGTAGTTTTCTCCAATGATAAAACATAAGATACACGCTATTATAAACAGGTAAATCCTCAACTCTTCTGATTGCTTGTACTTAGTGCTCACCTCTTTCGCTATTACTTTTTAATTTGCGCAAAGAGGTTTTTTTTATTTATATTAGAAATAACAAATTAAAAAATAGATGTATTTATAGTGATAATGTTTATTATCACTATACAGAACTGTCGCCGAATTACGTAACGTATAAAAGGGATGACAATTTTAGCTGTTTTAGTGTAAACTGTTATATCAATCCAATTGTAAGCATCTTACATTTATATAAGAAAAGTAGTATAATAAACTCCACGGTACATACAAGCTAAATTAAACTAAAAATATGGATTTATTAAAAAAATTCAAAGAATATACACGAAAACTAAATGAAATAGAATACAGTATATCTAATAATAAAAAAGAATTTATTGAAATTTACGAACGAAATCTTGCTTTAGAAAAAGAGATTGTGCAAAGAACCCAGGAGCTTGATCAGGCAAATAAAGCTTTTTTAACATTAAAACATGTCTGGGAATTAATGAACTCATCAGAGCCGTTATCAAGTGTGTTGCAAAAACTTGTAAATTCCCTGCACGGAGAAATGGGCTATATAAACAGTACAATACTGCAAGTTTGTGATGATGAAAAAGGAAAATATTATAAAGTAAAAGCCTTTTCAGAAAGTCCCATTTTAAAAAAAATTACAGAATATTTAAAAGAAAAAGAGATAGATATACACGAATATCATTTAAAATATGACAAAAAAATGTTTATTACTAAAGCTATTGAGGAAAAAAGTATATTACATACAACAGAATACCTTGATGTAATAAACAGTCTCCTGTATGACTTTAAATCGGAATACATTGACTCTATAAATAAATTGGGTGTAAGCAAAAGCGTAATATGCATACCATTAAATCCATCAAACAAACCATTTGGAGTTATGATGATATTTTCTCCGAGAGAAGAAGTAACTGATAAAGAATTAAACTTTCTTACACTGTTCGGCAACCAGGTAGAAATGGCTATTACTATAGCAAACCTGTTTGAAAATCTTAAAAAAGAAGCTGTTACAGACTCATTAACAGAACTGTATAACAGAAGATATTTTAATCAGGCACTGCAAAAAGAAGCAGAACGTGCTATACGCCTGCATCAGCCTTTTTCTATAATAAGTCTTGATTTAGATTATCTTAAAAAAATTAATGATACGTACGGACACTTCTTTGGAGACCTTGCAATAAGAACAATCGCAGATATTCTCAAAAAGAATGCAAGATCAATCGATGTCCCGGCAAGGCTCGGAGGCGAAGAATTCTCTGTACTGCTTCCAGGTGTAGATTCGGCGGGCGCAATGATTGCAGCAGAGAGAATCCGTGCTGCAATTGAATCACAGCAACTTGATACAATAGGACATATTACGGCGAGTCTTGGTGTAGGGACATTCCCCGAACACTCAATTAAATTGGATGAACTGCTTGATATAACAGATCAGGCTATGTATAAGTCGAAGATAAACGGCAGAAACAGGGTAACTCTCGCAAAAACAGCAGAAGATGAAGCCGAATGGCATGAAGTCGCTTTTGGTGCTTTTATGGACATACTTACAAAACAAAAAGTACCTATACCGGACAAAATAGCCAAAGAAGTTACATCAAAGCTTAAAGCTATTAATACAGCCGAAACAAAAGATACTATTTTTTCTGTTGCGGATACTCTTGCTCAAACATACAACAATCATTACAAAAGAGGACTTACCAAAGAAAAAGTATCACTGGCAATTGAACTCGGAAGAAAGATGGAAATGACAAAAGAAGACATTGATAAGCTAAAAATTGCAATGCTTCTTTATGATATCGGCAAATTGATGATTCCTGAAGAGATTCTAAATAAAAAAGAACCGCTCACGGAAAAAGAGAAAAAACAGATAAAAGAGCATCCGTTAATTGCTGCAAGAAAAATACTAAAACCCATAAGCACAATAGCAGATATAGTTCCCATAATCGAAGCACATCACGAAAATTGGGACGGTACAGGTTATCCGCAGCAGCTAAGCGGTGATTCCATACCAGTTTCTTCACAAATTATATTACTAATCGATGCTTATTTTGCACTTATACAAAACCGCCCCTACAGAGTAGCAAGAACAAAAGACGAAGCACTGGAAATAATAAAGCTTGAATCCGGTAAAAAATGGAATGAAAAGCTCGTTGATGAATTTATAGGATTAATGAATGAACACAAACAATCAAAACAGCAGCGGTCGTGATGAAATTATCACTAAACTATACCACTGGTGCACAACATACAAAGGCCAGCCTGTTTTAAAAGATACGACAAAGCTGCGCAACACAATGTTTGATGCATATATTGACAGCAATGTAACCAATGCTTTATCTTTTACTGTTTTTGAACTTTCTGATAAAGGCGAATTAATCATAGACAAACAACAAAGGATTATTGAAAGTCAGGCAGCATTTTTCCTGTTTGTAAATCCAAAAACAGGCTGGATATTTTCAATAAAAAATACTTTGGAAAATCAGAAAAAACTTTTAACAAACCAACCCGTACAGAATTTTAAGATAAAAATAATGCAATAGACTAGTCTTCTATATCATATCCAATGCTGTCATCATCTTTAGCTGCCATTTCAAGCAAAATATATGTCATATATGCGCCAAGAGCAACTGCTTTAGGATCAAGATCCGTATTATTTGCAGCTTCGATTATTGCACTGTTAATTTCAGGATTTTCATCTTTAATATAATGAATCATTTTTTTTCTCCAGCCGTGGACATCCTGAAAAATCTCTGCAAATGCCAAAGATGCATGCTCTTCAGAAACTATTGGCAGCATATTGTCTCCTTTTTTATATCATATCTATATGTCTATTATTATATACTAAAACCCAAAGAAATTATCCACTATTTCAAGTATATCTTAACATTAGAAGAATTATTTATATACTTTATATATATTTCTTAACAATTTATAAAAAATTAGGCAATTTTTATAAAGAAATTCACTTTATAAAAATATAGAGTCTTAGAGGAATACCTATTATGCAAGAACATGAATTAAATACAATAATGGATGTTGTTTCAGATCCGATAAAAAATGTTTATGATATTTCTTCACGTAAGAATGTTGAAGAAATCCAGCGTATTATAAGAATTTTCAAAATCAATGAAGAACAAAATATGAAAACAAAACTGTTCGCAATCAAAAATCTTGCAACATTCAAGCTTGTTTTGAGTAACAATTAATTTTCAGAATCATCTTCATCGAAGAATTCATCTTCTTCTGTATCTTCTTCATCAATATATTCAGTTATGGCAGCAACATTTTTTTCGATTTTTTTAAGTTGTTTTTCCATACTTGCAATCTTCTGTGCAAGTTTATCATTTTCAACAACTTTTTCGTTAGTGAGGCTTACCTGAGATGCAACATACTCAATTAGAGATTTCAACTCTTTTGACTCCTGCTGCTGCTCAATAAGCTTATCAAGTTTTTCCTCAACAGCATCCATTTTTGCATCCTGAAGTTCGACCCTACGGCTCAAAGCATTAACAGTTTCTTCCAATCTTTCTGCAGCACCTGTTTCATCAGAGAGAAGGGTCTTTTTCATTTTCGAAACATCCGCCTTGATTTCGTCAAATGAATCACTGGCAGAATCTATCCACTCGCCCATATACATAAAAGCTTCATTCAAAACCTGATCAGACTGCATGACAGAAGCTGTCATTTTAGAAAGATTCTCTATTCTTGCATTCAGTTCAGTCATAAAAGCAGAATTATAAAATTCTCTGCTTTGTTTTTCAAATTCATTTATTAAAGAAGTAAACGTAATTACATTATTCTTTAATGCTTTATTTACCTCGTCAGACGCGATGATAAGTTTATTTGTACGTTTGCTTATGCTCGATATATCTTCATTTAAGCCGTCAAAAAGAGCCTTGATTTCTGATATTTCATCATTTATCGGACTTTGTTGTATTTTTTCAACAATATTTTTAATATTATTAATTTTGGAAGTAATATCTACACATTCCTCTGTTGATTCATCTGATGAAGAAATAAGAGTATTTTGAAGATTATTAATATCAACTCTTATCTTAGACAAATCCGACTCTATATCAGGCAGAGTATATAAATAATCCTTATCACCTTTTATTCCGCTTGTTAAAAGCTTAAAACCGGAAATAAGCGTTTTTAAATCACTTGTTATATCATTGTTAATTGCCGAATCAATTTTTGAAAGCAGTTCGAAAATTTTACTGCTTTCAGCGGCAGCTTCGCCCTTTAGCTGAATTAAATCGTTTTTAACATCATCAATATCAGACGAAATTTTTTCTTTTATATTTTCGCATGCAGAATAAATATTTTCATTAATCTCCTCCGCGTCTTCAACAAAAGAGATATTATCTGCTATTTGCAAAAGCTGTGTAATAAATTTAGTCTGGAGTTCTTGTAAGGATTTATCTATCTGTTCTTTTTGCTCATTTAAAACGATATCTGCTAAATTATTTCTCAGTGTACTTATTAATGTTGATATCTCATTCAATTGATTAGAAGCAGCTACGCTTTCTTCAGAAATTATATCAGTTAAATCCTCTTTTATAGTATTATTAAGTTCTTTTAGCGACTCCAGCTTTTTATCAAAATCTGACTTTTTCAAAGATTCTTTACTAAAATTAGTAACAGTATCTTTTATAGCCCATATTTCCTCTTTAAGAACCTCTGTTCCCTGAAAGAACATTTTTTCTGTATAGTTTTTAATATCTTCTAAAGAAGAAAAATCCAATTTAGAAAGAAGTTTTTCTTCCAAAGAACTAACCAGCTGTTTTGTGTTTTCTTTAATTTCTTCCTTATTTTTTTCGGAATTACTTAACAACTCATCTTTGGTAGCAATTTTAGTAACTGCTTCAGAAAGAAAAGCTGTTTTTACAAGAATATCGGCAACATCAGATTTAACATCCTGAAAAGATTCATCGTCAAAAATATTTCCAACAACCTGCATCAAAGTAGTAAGATTGTTATTCAAAACATTTATTAAAGTGTCAGCATCTTCGGCTTTTTGTAAAACAGAAGTAATTTTTTCATCGACAAAATTTTTGACTGCTTCACTATCTTTATTTATCAATTCAGAAAACTCTCTGACACTCAAAATTACTGTATTCAAATCGTCTAAGACTTTTTGGTTATTTTCTTCAATAAGAGAGTTATATTTATTTAATAAATCAAGCTGTTTATTAACGTTTTCGTTTATTATCGTATTTTGCTCTTTAACAATAGCAAAATTAGCTCTCATGCTATCATTTGTTTCTTCTAGCGTTCCTGACTTTTCAATATGAGAGATTATAGAATTAAATGCAAATTTTTGGCTTTCCAGTTCTTCTGAAAAATAGTGTATTTGATTTTGGATTTTATTGAATGCAGCCAAAAGCTCAGGTGTTTTAAGAGAGTTTAACAATACTTCATTAAGATTGTCAAATTCGCCTTTTACAGCATTAAATTTTGCATCAACTACATCCTGACGTTCTTTTATAAGTTTATTCAGTTCAATCCCGATAAGGTTAATACGCTCATAAGTATTATCATTAGAAAAAAGATCCATTTTTGTATTAATCTTTTCTAAAATCTGGGCATATGTAATACGAAAATCTTCATCGGAATTTTCTTTTTGTACTATTTTTTCAACCAGTGCGTCCAGTTTATTTTGTATTATTTCAAAGGAATTAATGTCTGCCATATAAAACTACTCTCTAATTAAAAAGCTCCGTATTTAATTTTAGCAAAGACATAACCGTATGTAAAAATATGTAACTTTATGTTACACCAATATGGTTTTATGCCATTTTTTCTTTTAACATCGCTGCAGATTCCTCATAACCTGCCCTGCCCATAAGCGCGTATGTATAATTTTTAGCCTGTTCTACCCCCGGTTGGTTAAAGGTATTAATATTATAAAGTTCACCAATTATGGCTGTCTGTACTTCTAACATGTATAAAAGCTGCCCTATATTATAAGGATTTACTTTTTCAAGAGTTATTGTTACATTTGGCCTTTGATAATCGACAAGAGCAACCTTTGTTGCATCAGCTTCTGCATTTATTAACGAGTTAAATGTATTACCGCCGAGATATCCGATACCCGTAAACTCAAAAATTTTCGGAATTTCAAGTGTCGTATCAAATTCCTTAACACGAATAAAATTGATAAGCTTGTTATTCGGTCCCTCGTTATAAAGCTGAATTTGTGAATGCTGATCAGTTGCACCCAAAGCTTTTATCGGAGTAGGACCTATATGTACAATATTTCCGTCATTATCTTTTTCTTTGCCTAGACTCTCCGCCCAAAGCTGAACAAACCAATCAGCCACATATTTTAGTCTTGTAGAGTATGGCATCATAACAGAAAGATTCTTCCCTTTTTGTGTATCCATTAAGTAATGAATAAGCGCATTCTGTGCCGCAATATTATGCCATATATCAGTATTTTTTAGCGCAAGATCCATATCTTTTACACCCTGCACAAGCTCTTCTATATCTATACCGACAAGAGCAAACGGCAATAAACCAACCGCAGAAAATACAGAAAACCTGCCGCCTACATCATCAGGAATTACAAAAGTTTTGTATCCCTCTTCATTAGAAATCTGCCTTAATATACCTGAATTTTTATCGGTTGTTGCAACTATGTGCCTGACATAATTATCTCCGAGTTCTTCCTGCAGTCTGTTTTTGAGAATCATAAACTGCGACATTGTTTCAGCTGTAGAACCAGATTTTGTAATAACATTGACCAGAGTTTTCTTTAAATCCAATATATTTAGCAATCCGTTTATCTGATCCGGGTCAACATTATCAAGGAAAAAAATTCGAGGAAAATTGTTTCTCTGCTCTTCGGAAAGCAAGTTCCAATATGGCTGCAACAAAGCCTCACAAACTGCCATACCGCCAAGTGCGGAACCGCCTATACCAAGCACAAGAACATTATCAAACAGTCCTTGTGTCATAGCAGCATATTCTTTAACAAGCCACACTGTTTCTTCACTATAGCCAAGATTCATCCATTGCAGCCATTGTCCCGGCTTATCTTTTTTAGAGTTTAAGTCGCTTATAATTCTGGCTATTTTGTCATTGAAATTGTTAAAGGCTTCTTCTAGATTTAACCCGTTTTCTTCACCGACAATTTCAGCTTTGACATTTCTGTAGTCAAATTCAAGCATCCTAATCTCCTCTGTTTATACTCTAAATATATATATAAATTATAACCTATGTCTATTGTACCTGCTGACAGACAAAATAATAGAGTTATCTAATAAAATTGTTTAATATTTCTTAACATATTTTCTAATTCAGGCAATTTTACCAAATCGATTGTTTTTATAAATGTAAGGTTAGATTTATAAAAATTAAAGGTAGTTTGGAGAATAGGTCATGGTTATGAATTTTGACAATTACAGCACAAGCTTTCAGAGCTTAATGAGCCCGATGTATAATGTCCAAGCCAATTACAATGCCATAGGCAGCGGTTATGGTGCAGGTATGGGAATGGGCGCTTACGGAGCAGGAATGTATCCGGGTTACATGGGAATGGGCATGGGATTTATGAGCCCGATGACAGGTGTTGGAATTGGTCAATTCAATGCTGACTATTTAATAAAAAACGATGATAGAAATAATAACTATTATGCAAGACCTGTGGCTGTTCATAAAAAACATGATGAAACGCCGACAATGCTTGGTATTGTTGGTACAGCATTAGGTACAGCTGCTTTATTACTAGCTCTTGCAAAGGGCAAAAAGTTTAAATGGCCAAGCAGAGGAGCACGACCAAGAACTAATACCCCCGTAAATCCAGTACCGGTAAACCCGACAACTGTTAATCCATCGACGGTAAAACCAAGCCCGGTTAATCCGACAACAGTTAATCCAACTGCTCCCAAAATTAAAGGATATTTGCCCCAACATACACAAACAAATATTAATCCAAATTCAACTAATACAGTAAACACTACACCGGTTAATCAAAATCCGGTAACACCAAATACTCCTGCAGTAATATATTCTACACCTAATAAAACGCATCAACCTAAAGTAGATATCAAAGATATTGCTGTTGATGTACCATTTGTAGAGATACCGGCTTATAACTCAGTAAAAGGTTATCTTCCGGTAGCAGGACAACAAAATTTACCTGTCCTTGCAGGAAACAATAAAGTAAATTTAGGTTCTATTGAAAACTATTTACCTAAACAGCAGCAGACATTTAATATTCCTCAACGAGGTGTTAAAGGTTACTTGCCGGCACCAAGTAATGTAGATATAGCAAACCAAAAATTAGCGGAGATTAGACCGGATATTGCAAGACAAGGAAATGTAGTTTACACAACTCATACGCCGGAAACATTTAACAAAGGCTATAGTATCGGAGCAAATGCAAAAGGTGCAGATAAACTACAGGCTTTATTAGCACAAATGAACGCATAGATTTAAGTCAAATTAAACTAATAACCTATTATAAACTAAAACCTAACCAATCCCCGCTGGTATAATGCGGGATTTTTTTTGCTATGCTGCCTCATTATTTTTAGTTTTTTTCTTTGCTTCAAATTTTTCGCTGAATTTATTTGCAATAGGTGTTGCAATAACCGGCGAAACAAATCTGTATATCAAAGCAAATATCATTAGTGCTTTTGCTGTCTTGAATCCGTTCAATAATTTAGGCAGATTTCCTGATTGCGGTTGTCCTGCATATAATTTAATTGCATTATTCATCGATTCTCTGTTATAAACGGATTTTAATACTTTACTGTCTTTCATCCGTTTCAAAAATAACTCTTTTAATACATCAGCTTTGTCTCTGCCCTGTGTATTTATATTTTTTATTTCCTTTATAAAATTCTTTGCAACAGTATCATCTTTTGCTTTTTTAAGTTCATCCTTAATAAATACAAGTGTATTGTTTGTAAACTCAAATTTACTTTCAAGCTTTTTCAAGATTCCGCCGAGTTTTTCATTTTTTAAAGCAGCACGTTCAACAACATCTGCATATTGCGGGTCTGCCTTGTATTTCAAAAAATGTTCCTGTAATTTTTTATCCTTAATTTTAGCTATACTAAAAAGTTCTGCAACATTATTAATTTTTTTATCAAGATAGCTATTCAGCGTATAAGCCCCCGCTGTAGAAAATGCACAAACAACACCTTGATTTAATATCAACGGCAGCTTTTGATCTTTTTCAATTGTCTTGGAACGTGCAGTATCCAGCATATAAAAACCTGACAATATGCAGCCTACAATTGCAGCGAGGTGTGCTTGATAATTCTTATCCTTAAACCAATCAACAACTTTTTGTACTGATTTAAATGAGGCAAGCTTACCTATAGCAAGAGCCATATAGCTTGTAGCTCTGTCAGAAGCATTGTTTGTATATATCTTAGCCTGCTTAACTGTTTTTCTCAATGTTGCAGCATCGATTGCTTTAAAAGAAGGATTATTATATTTGTATGCCTGAGGATTATAAGAGTTTATAATCATTATTTAATCCCTCCTGTAAAATTCTTGAATATTCTGTCAGACTCCTGGCTGTTTTTAAAATTGACTATATAAGAATATTTATAAGCAGGCATTTGAAGCTCTTTCTTTGTTGAAACAGGTTCAGAAGAACCAAACAACGGGTTTAATACATATTTATCAATATAAGGAATCATTGCGATAGTTATAGCGGAACGAACACTTGCTGTAAGAACTTCCGCAGATTTATTAAATAACATTGTAAATGTCTGCATTCTTTTGGATGCACTCATTGTTCTGTACATAGATTTATTTGTAAATTTATCAGCATATCTGAAGAATTTTTCTGCACCTTTTGCATAAAACTCAGGATGAGCTTTTATTTTATCTATAGCATTTTTTATCGGAGAAAATACAACCTTTGCAAAGCCATAGCCGATTAACCCCGAAGAAATCGAATGAGCAGCAGCCTTGGTATTTTTCTTTTTATTTTTTTCATTCGCCTGAACCATTATAGCAGCAGGGCGCAGTGCACAGGTAAGGAACAATGCAAAAAATGCATCAAACAATGTCTGACTTGCATCTGCTTTTGCAATAAATTTCTCAAACCAGCCGGCATTTAAAAACTTCCACAAACCGGAATTTTTAATTTTTTGGACTTCTGATAAAGAAAGACCGCCAAATGAAATAACATTGGCGGTCTTTTTATTTTTATTAGAAATATTAATAGACTTAGAATTTAATGACTCATGAGACATGTTCTCAAAAGAGGAATGAAGAGAAAAATCCGAAACCTGCCCGAAATGCGATTTGTAATCTCTGGGCGCCGGAATTTTATTAACCTTTGTCGTTTGTAAAATTTTCATTTTTCTCTTTCACAAGTCTTAGGTGATTTAAACTTCATTTGTATAAAGTTTGTAAATTCCATTATTTGCTAGTTTAGCATATTAAATTTTCAAAGCAATCCACCCGATTCATGAAAAAGCCTCAAACAACGGCGAAAATAGTGTATTTTGAACAATAAATAAATGCTATACAAAACTTAACAAATTAATTAAGGAGTTAACAATACTTTTACCGCTTTACCGCTCTCATGCTCTAAAATTGCCTCTTTTGCCTGTGATAAAGGATATTTTTTTGTAATAAGTTTTGTAACATCCACATGCCCGTCAGCTATTAAATCCAGAGCCTGTCTGAAATATTGAGGTGTATGGTGAAAAACGCTAATAATCTGCACCTCATCATAATGCAAACGGCGGGTATCAATATTTACAGTCGTACCGCCCTTGCATCCGCCAAAAAGATGCACTTTTCCGCCCTTTCTGACAAGAGAAAACATCTTTTCCCAGACTTCGGGCAGTCCTACACACTCTACAGCCACATCCAGACCGCGCCCGTCTTCAGTAAAAGATTTAAATATTTTTTCCGGATGCTGATATTTTTTTAAGTCTATTATTTCATCGGCATGCGCAAATTCATCAGCAAGCTTGAGCTTCAAAGGATTCCTGCCGGCCGCAATAACTTTTGCACCTTTAAGCTTTGCAAGTCTTGCAAACATTAACCCTATAGGTCCGATACCTACTACGCCGACTGTATCACCGGGTTGAATATTGGTGCGTTCCACACCATGAACTACATTGGCAAGCGGCTCTGTAAAAGCTGCTTTTTCAAAGCTTAAGCCCGTCGGTATTTTTAGCAGATTTTTTTCCACAATTCGTGCCGGTACTGTTATGTATTCTGCGTATGCGCCGTTTAATAAGTCAAGATTTTCACAGAGATTGTAATGCTTTTTTAAGCAATAAAAGCATTTTCCGCATGGAGCCGAATTTGCAGCAACGACTCTGTCTCCCGGCTTAAAATCCACAACGCCTGCCCCGACTTTTTCAATAACACCCGCAAATTCATGCCCGAAGCCAGAAGGTGTCTTTTTTATCAAAACAGGATGCCCCCGTCGAAAAGTTTTTATATCAGTTCCGCAGGTCAGTGCAGCTTCTATTTTCACAAGAACTTCACCTTCTTGCGGTTCTTTTATTTCCACCTCTTCGTATCTTATATCCTGAGGCGCATAATATCTTATTGCTTTCATTTTCATACTTTACCAACCGTAAAATGTTTAAAACAAGCTTATTTTTCAGCATCATCACTTATTTTTATATAAGCTTTAAGTGTTTTATTTTCTATTGTATCCTGTATCGCTTCGGCAAGATTTTCCAGCGGATATGCTGTTGAAAAATACTTAACAACAACTTTCTTTTTTGTCAGCAATTTATGAGCAAGTGCCAGATCCATAGGAGAAGGCGAATAACTGCCCAAAATCTTTAATTCCCTGTAGTAAATATCATTGTTTGTATATCCTGCCGTATCATTCGGAACAGAAGAAAAAACAAGAATAGTTCCTCCGTCTCTCACTGATTTCAAAGCAAAATCAATAGCTTTATCAGAACCGGATGTCATAAACACAATATCAACACCCATTTTGCAGGTCATTTCTCTGATTTTTTCTGATGTAGCATCGTTATCTTCAAACTTTATTGCCGCATCAAAATTCAAATTGCCGGCTAAAGCAACTCTTTCTTCTATCAAATCACAGCCTATAACATCTCCTTGAAACGCTTTTACTGCCTGTCCCATTAAAAGTCCTATAGAGCCAAGCCCTATTATAAGAGAGGTAGATGCTTCTTTAACTTCAGCCCTTTCTACCGCTCTAATACAGCATGCCAGAGGCTCCATAAAGGATATTTCCATATCATCAAGATTCTTTGGAACTTTAAAAACTGTATTTTTTAAATGGAGTGGAGATACATAGATATATTCAGAAAAGCCGCCGGGGAATATATTGGTTTCTTTAAACTGTCTGCACATAGAATAGTTTTTATTCTCGCAGTAATCGCATTTCATACAGGGAACATGATGCCCTAAAACAACTTTGTCCCCGACTTTAAACTTTGACATAAAAGAGGGCTTGATTTCGACTATCTCGCCTACTACTTCATGCCCGAGTACTTTCTCATTGCCGTCATGTAAAAATTTTACAATATCGGAACCGCATAACCCGCAGCCCAGCACTTTTACAATAGCGCCTTTGTTATTATAATCCTTGAGTTCCGGTATTTTAACATCTTTTATTTCTATCTTTTGATTTTGAGCAACTGCTGTTCTCATATTAATTTTCTCTAGATCCCTAATAATGAAAATTCTATCACTAAATTATTCTTTGTGAATATAATTAATAATATGAAAAACTTAAAAGATTATGAAGATGAAATATACAAATGTTCCCGCTGCGGACTGTGCCAGTCCGTATGTCCTGTTTATAAGGCAACATTAAACGAGTGTGCTGTTTCAAGAGGCAAGTTTAATATATTAAACGGAATAATAAAAGGCGAATTGAAACTTAACTCAACAGTGAAAAAATATCTTGATTTATGCACAGGCTGTAATGCCTGTCATGACTTTTGCCCCAGCAAAATAGATGTAAAAGAAATATTTACCGCAGCAAAAGCGGAATATTTTAAAACTAATAGCATATCTTTTTTTGAAAAAATTATAAATTCCTATACTTTATTTAAAGTTGGACTTTTATCCGGCAGAATATTTTTTTCTGTCTACAGATTCTTTAGACTGCCGGGAATTATAAAATATTTTGATAAGTTCTTATGCAAAACAGGAATTTTAGGCAAACGGCTGTTACTATTAAATTCACTTGCTAACTGCAGATACAAAAGCAGACTCCGTAAATCAGAACATAAACTCAAAAAAGCAGTATATTTTGAAGGCTGCTTTAACAAGTACATAAATAAAGAAACTGAAGAAGCCGTAAAAACTATTCTGGAGGAATCAAATATAGAGCTTATCAAAAAAGATTTTGAATGCTGCGGCGTGAGTTACTTAAATGACGGAGATATTGAACAATTTTTGAATCTGTTAAACAGAAATTTAAAAAAACTTGATACGGAATACGACTATGTAATCACGGATTGTGCCTCCTGTTATGAAACTTTAAAAAATTATAAATTATACAGCAGAGAAAAAGCAGCTCAAAAGCTTTCCGATAGCGTTGTTATGGTTACTGACCTGATTAAGAATTGTGTTTTTGAATCTAAAAAAACATGTCGTATAGCCGTACACAAACCTTGCCATGATACGTATGATTTTATTGATATTGTAAAAAATATAAAGGGAATTGAATATATTGAGGCAAAAGACTATGATAAGTGCTGCGGATTTTCAGGAAAATTTGCCCTAAAAAATCAGGAAATCTCAAGAAAAATTTCCAAACAAAAAGCACTGTCCTATCTGGATGCAAAAGTTGATTTTATACTCACAACCTGTCCGGCATGTCTGCTTGGTATAAATCAGGGATTAACAGAAATACTTGCAGAGAATACAAAAGAAAAAATACCGGAAGTAATGAATCTTTTCTTATTTTTAGCCAAATACTGCAAAAGCCGTTAAGCTAAGTTTTAGCCGCGTTTTATGAATCTGACAGCAATAAGCGATAATGCAGATACAACAGCACCGATTACAGGCCATTTGTAGTCAGGCTTTTCATCAGATGTAAGATAGCCGTATGTTTCTGCTATTTTCGGACGTTGTGTATCATAGCAATAACTCGCTATGTCTTTTGTTACCTGTGTGGCCCCTGTTGCATTCGCGGGAAAACCGTTATAAGGGACATAAGAAGAGTTGATTCCGTTAACCATAAGTATATTGACCTTACATTACTACCTTATATATATAAAAACATTTTGTTTAAAATAATTGCCTTATATTGTCCGAGAAAATTTTGCGATAAGAAGGACTCCGTTTTGAGTTGACTAAATGTCAAGTCAAAATGGATGGGAAGAGCAAAATTTTTGAGTGTCATTTGAAAAGGTGAGCAGGTGCCGGCTGCGTTGAGCGGAATTCCGGACGGGTGAAACCCGTTGAGCGAGTGCGAAGCTGACGGCAGCGAAGCGTAGTCAGCGGCAGCAACGAGCGGGAAGGAATTACAAGACAGCCGGCGGCAACTGCGACACTAGATTAGATGTAAAATAAAGTAAAGCAAGATTTATTTTTGCAAATTAGTGGAATATAGAATATAATTGTCAAAAAGTATAGGAGTATATGATATATGAAAAATGATAAATCTTTTGCTTTTACTCTTGCAGAAACGCTGCTCACTCTGACTATAGCCGGTGTTCTCATGGCATTAATGCTTAGAGCAATAAACAGAGTTAATCCGGATAAAGAAAAAATTCTGTTTCTAAAAACATATCATGCACTGGAAACAGTAATGGCCAACACTATTAATGATTCGACAAAGTACAGCCCAAATTACTATAGTGACAGTGAAATAGACAAAATGACCACAGAAGAAAAAAACAGCCTGCATTTAGATTTCCGATATACACCATTACCTTCGGCGAAAGTTACATTTATAAAAGACGGAAAACAAAAAACAGCCTGTCCCAAAGTAACAAAAGGTGATGGTACAGTAGACACTCAAGGCTGTGATGTAGAACTAACAAAAGACAATGCAATGTGCTACTTTATAGCTGACCAGCTAAACTCTGTCGGAGATGTAAATTGTGAAGAAGAATCAGTTATTAATATGAAAACATCTCAGGGAGCATGTCTTAGAAATTTTGTAGGTGTTTATGACGGAGCCTCAGACAGTCAACCTAACGGTTCTAATGATCCTGTCATTGACCCTTTATGCAATAACCAAGGCTATGTAATATGGATATTCCATGACGGAAAAATGACAGTACCTGAAGAGCATTATGGTATCGGAGAAAGACAAAAGAAAGCTTACGAATGGATGAATGATCAAACTGACATTAAGTAAGTTGCTAAAATAGGAGCTATTAATGAAAAACTCTAATAAAACATTTATAAAAACAGGTTTTACTCTTGCAGAAGTGCTTTTAACAATGGCGATAATAGGTGTTGTGATGTCTCTGTTAATCAGAACAGTTGCACGTGTAGACCCCGACAAAGATAAATTTCTGTTTTTAAAGTCATACCATGCAGTAGAAGAAATCATGCGTTCATCTATTAATGACTATACAAAATATGACCAGAATATTTATGCAAACGGCAATATAGACACAAGCCTGGGTGAGCTGCACCTGGATTTTTCTTATGATCCTTTGCCAAGTGCAAAGATTGAATATATTGATTCAGGAACAAAAAAGACTGCCTGTCCTTCTGATAACAGTGAAAATATTACTTGTGATAGCGACTTGAAGCAGTCTAATGCAGTTTGTTATTATATTGCAGAGCATATAAATACAATCGGCAAAATTAATTGTGCAAATAATACAGAACAAAACCTTAAATCATCTATCGGTGTATGCTACTGGAATCTGGTTGATACAACGGGAAAAGGAACATTTGAAATTACTGTAGATCCGTCTTGCGCCGGCAAAAACAATGGTTATAACATAAAAATATACAAAGACGGCAGAGTTACAGTGCCCAAAACGTCAGCAAAGGCTTATGAATGGATAAAAAATCCGACTACTGTAAAATAAACTAAAGATATTAATGATTAAAAACGGAGAGAGATAAATGGAAAAGAAAAAATTAGCCGATATAGGTGTGTTTGGAGGTTCAGGATTTTACAAATTTCTGGATGATATAGAAGAAGTAAAAGTTGAAACACCATACGGAGCTCCTTCTGACAGTGTATTTATAGGAAAAATAGGACAGCATAAAGTAGCTTTTATGCCAAGACACGGCAGAAGCCACACTATTCCCCCTCATTTGATTAACTACAGAGCAAATGTTTGGGCTATGAAATCAATCGGATGTGAAAGGGTGATATCTCCCTGTGCGGCAGGAAGTCTGCAAAAACACGTTGCTCCCGGGCACTTTGTAATATGCGACCAGTTTGTGGATTGGACAGACGGCAGAAAGTCAACTTTCTTTGACGGGCCTGTTGTTACACATGTCAGTGCGGCTAATCCATATTGTGAAGAAATGAGACAGACGGCTGTTGCAACGGCTAAAGAACTGGGTATTACTGTACATGAAACAGGAACAGTTGTTGTCATAAACGGCCCCAGATTTTCAACAAAATCAGAATCAAAATTCTTTACATCTCAAGGCTGGGAAGTTATTAATATGACGCAATTCCCGGAAGCATACCTTGTAAAAGAGATGGATATGTGTCCATTGAATATATCATTGATAACAGATTACGATGCAGGACTTGTCGGAGAAGTTCCCCCTGTACAGCATGCAGAGGTAATCAAAGTGTTTAACGATAACAATGAAAAACTAAAAGCACTTCTTTTCAATCTGATTGAAAAACTTCCTATTGAAAGAACAAAATGCAACTGTGCAAACACTGTATCCTCTTCAAGAGTATAGATAAAACACAAAAGGAACAAATACTAAATGAGTATAGCTGCTTTAGTAAACGATTTATTCAATATTTATTTCTGGATAATTATAGTCAGAATATTCTTAACTTGGATACCATCTATTAACTGGTACTCACAGCCGTATAAATTTCTGGCGTTAATATCAGATATTGTACTTGAACCTTTTAGAAGAATAATACCGGCAATGGGCGGGCTGGACTTTTCTCCCATTGTTGCGCTGTTATTTCTACAAATTTTACAGTTTGCTGTTGTAAGAATGCTATCCATACTAGGTTTGTAGTATGTACATCAAAAGACGGATGTAAACAAATGTTAATATACATTAAAATATAAATGAGAACTAGCAAAAAATATTTTGCCGGGTTTTAATACAATAAATATCAAATTTTATACAATATCTTCATTAACAGAGAGAAAAACACAGGAGATTTTCATAAGTGGTAGACAATCGTTCAGCTGGATTTTTCGGAATCGGTGGCAGCTTTAATTTTAAAAGCGGCGACATATCCGGTACTGCAGCAAAAACAGCAGACGACAGACAAAGCCCCGGTATGGAATATTTTTTGCAGCAGCAGGGCGAAGAAGGACAAAACTTTAGTGAATCTCAGTTTGTAGACAGAAGCGCACAGCTCAATGCTACCCTAAATTCTCTTGCAATGATGAATGTGGCAAACATTATAAAGAAGAAAAAAGAACAAAAAACACAATTGGAAGAAACAGAAGAAAAATTGAAAGAAAAGAAAAAGAAACTTCTGGAAGACAAAATTCCTCTCTGGGAAGATTATCAGGATGAAAACGAAGATTTCTTTTATATAGATTAAAAAGAAGAGAAAAAATAAAAATCTCTTCTTTTTTATGGAACTTATAAACTTTACACCAAATATGCTTGAAATACAGCTATAATGTCACTCATGCATATATTGCGTAAATCGATGACAGTTTTTATATATCGATAATATGTATTATGTAAAAGTTGTCATCCTGAGAAGCGAAGCGAGCTCAGAATCTTACCGGCTTTTGATATACATATCAGATTGGTAAGATTCTGAACACAGCACTATCATTATAACAAAGCACATTTGATGCTTCAGAATGACGTATTATTTTATGACATGTCTCATTCGTCATTCTGAGGAAAAGAAGTGACCGAAGAATCTATTCATACGTCATTCTGAGGTTTTAGCAGAAATTCTATATAAATCCCTTTTTTATTTTTTCTTATTTTTATTTTATGCTAACCTAATATCTATGACGACATTTTTAGATAAAGCAAAAATAAAAATTCTCTCGGGCAGAGGCGGAAACGGAATCGTTGCCTGGAGACGAGAAAAATATGTGGATAAAGGCGGCCCTGCAGGCGGTGACGGCGGCAGAGGAGGAAGTGTATATTTTATTGCCGACGAATCTATGACAACGCTTATGGACTTTAAATTTCAGTCTATATTTAAAGCAGAAAACGGTGAAAACGGACGTCCGAAAAACCAGCACGGTCATGGCGGAAAAGATTTATACATAAAAGTTCCTCTGGGCACAGTTGTAAGAGACATAGAAAATGACAAAATCATTGCCGACCTGACACATCACGAACAAACTGTCCTTGTCGCAAAAGGCGGACGTGGCGGCAGAGGCAACGCAAGATTTGCAACCGCACAAAAAAGAGCGCCGCAATTTTGTGAACCAGGAGAACCTGGTATTGAAAGAGAATTGGAACTTGAACTAAAACTGATTGCCGATGTAGGGCTTCTCGGTATGCCAAATGCCGGCAAATCCACTTTAATAAGCGTGATAAGTGAAGCAAAGCCTAAAATAGCAGATTATCCTTTTACAACACTTGTGCCGCACCTTGGTGTAGTAAAAAAGCCATCAGGTGACGGCTTTGTTGTTGCAGATATTCCCGGGCTTATTGAAGGAGCCAGCGAAGGCATAGGCCTCGGACATGAGTTTTTACGGCACGTGGAAAGATGCAGATTCTTGATACATGTAATTGATATAACCGGTGAAGATCCTGTATCAAATTACCAAAAAATCAATGAAGAGTTAAAAAAACACTCACAAAGACTGGGCAATCTTTATCAGATTATTGCTCTTAATAAAATAGACAGTGTTGATGCAGAAATAAGAGAAGAATATTTAAAAATGTTTAAAATATATTCTCCTGATGTTTTCTTAATTTCTGCTGCAACAAAAGAAAATATAAAGCCGTTTATGGATTTTGTAATGCAAAAAGTGGAAGAAATCCCCAAACCGGAATTTAAAATTGATATAGACGAAGACCTTGCTGCATTTGACAACGATGACAGCGACTATGCAATATACAAAATTGATAAAAACACATACAGCGTAGAAGGCGGCAAGCTCATACGCCTAGCCAATGTAACCGATACGAGAAATATCGACCAGCTCTACAGATTCCAGAATATCCTTGCGTCTATGAATGTATATGAGGCGCTAAAGCAGGCAGGTATTAAAGACGGAGATGTTGTAAAAATCGGTCATATTCAGTTTGATTATTATGACTAACCTGTGTGCAGAGTTAAAACAAAGCGATAAATCAAAAGGCAGAGATGTATCTGCCTTTTGATTATTGTTATATACTACTTTTGAAGTGCTTCGTACTGTTCTTTTGTCAATGTATTATTGTCTTTGTCATAATACGCCGGCTCGCCGATTATATTGCCCTGTGCATCAACCTGCTGTGATATATAAGAACCGTCTTTGCCGCGTGTAAAGGAATAGATACCCGTCACATTTCCGGCAGCGTCTTTATCTACACGTTTTGTATTCTTTTCATTTTCATCCTTCCAGAACTCAATAGAGGTACCGTCAGAATATTTTTGAATTTGATATGTTACTTTGCCGTTTTCGTCACGAGTAAATTCTGTTGTACGCGTCACATTTCCGGAAGCGTCTTTATCTACACGTTTTGTACTCTTTCCGTTTTCATCATATGTATAGGTTTCAGTATTTCCTGTTTCAGGGTCAGTATATACATCAGTACCATCTGTTTTTAATTGCCAGTTACCGGCTCGCCCGTTTTCATTATATTTTGTTCCGTCTTTACCTACCATTGCAAAATCTTTAGCCATGGCTTCAAACGCATGTCTTTCATCATTCCATTTAAAATGTGTTTGTGTTTGTTCATCGTAGTATACACCTTTGGATTTTGTTGCAAAAGTTTCTCTGAGTCCGAGTTTTTGAGCTGCGTAATCGCTGTTTAGATACTTTTGGTTCTGATTATTTCTTGCATCCATTGCTGTAATATTGCCGTCTTTGTCATAAGTAATGCTTCTTATTGAGCCGTCATCATTTGGAATTGCTTTTCTGTAAGATCCGTCTTCACCCACATAAACGACATTCTCAGCTTCAACAAATTCACCTTTTTCTTTGTCATACTGATAGTGTTTTTTAGTTTCTTCATCGTAAAAATAATCAGGAGAGAGTGTAGCTCTATAGCCTTTTTCTTTTGCTTTTTGAACTACTTCAGGATCCGGCTCAGCGTGCTGAACACCTCTATTTCCGTTCTCAAGAGGTTTTACATGTTTTTCTATATATTGATTTATCTGTTCCCTGGCATTATTTTTATCTTCAAGCTGTCCTTCAAGCTGCACTTTTGCACCTACAAGAAGGTATTCATAGCCTTTTTTCGTTCTTTTTACTGCGCCCGGATTATTTTTTTCGAAGTTTTCTTTAGCCTCTTTTATTTGTTCTTCTGTAGGATTTTCAATTCCCTGAGCTTTTAATGACCTGATTATCAAATCCGTATACCGTTCACCCTCCTGTACGGTATAACTGTGCAATTCCTGTTTTTCTTCCGGATGTTCTGCAGGAGGAGTTACGCCCTGCGGCGCCTCTTCGACATGTCCGGTTCTTGCAACAGGTACTTCTTCAACTTTAGGCGGTTCAATTTCGGGGATTTCTTGCGCACTGACTTCTGTTACAGAAATTTTTTCATCATCTTTTTGAGCACTCATTATCTTTTTAAAGAAATTTCTTATATCTTTGCCGGAAAGATTATCGCCATACGGCAAATATTTGTTTAATGTATCAGCAAGTGCTTTGAACTCTTTTCTCTCGAGTTTTTTGTCATTATCTTTGTCATAAGCATTAAATACGGAGACCATATCTGCCAGTTCTTTGGAGTCTAATATTCCGTTTTTATCTTTATCAAAAATATCAAAAATCTGATTTAGCTTCTTTTTATCCTTTGTTGATTCCTCTCTGGTTACTCCGTCTTGAGAGACCTGAGTTGTATCATATTTTTGACCTTCACCGATTTTAAATCCAGCCATACGCACATCCTTTCCTGTTTTGCTTCACTAATATATTTATAGAATCGGATATGTGCGAAAAGTCTTTAGCAAAAAATTCCGTATATTTTCACTGCTATGCCAGGCTATCAGCAATTATTACTGGGATTTAAAACATTGTAAAGATTTATTAATATTAATAAATCTGCTTAGCCTGCTTTGGCTATCTCACGCCTGCTTTTTATAAGTTTTTTAATAATTTTTTTAGCCTCATCCATTTGAGGGTCTTTATTATTTATAAAGTCTTTTTCCGTATAAGTGACAGAATAATCAGGCGTTATCCCTTTTTTATTTATATCAATACCTTTCGGCGTTAAATATTTTGCAATTGTAAGGTTCATGCCTGTTTGATTCGGAAGAGGGAATATCCTTTGAATCATACCTTTTCCAAAGGTTCTTTGTCCCACAAGAATAGCCTTATGATTATCCTTCAATGCTCCGCTTAAAATTTCGGAGGCACTTGCTGTAGCCCCATCAATAAGAATAACAACCGGTTTGTTTATTGCATATGGTTTTGCCTGAGCATCTATATCAGATTTTTGATTGTCCCTGTCAACAACACTTACAATATGCCCCTGTGTCAAAAACATATCAGCAATAACAACAGCATTCGGCATAAGACCGCCTGTATTGCCTCTCAAGTCGATTATAAGACCATCGCAATTTTGTGTTTTATTCAATGCATCGATAAATTCCGTTGTCATATCTGAACTCAAAAAACTGATTATTTGAATATATCCTATATTTTTATCAACAACAGAAGCTTTTATATTTTTTATTTTTATTTCATCTCTGCCAATAACCTTCGTCAATTTTTTCCGGTCTCTTAGAAGTTCCAAGTTTACGGATGTTCCCATTTCTCCTCTTATAAGAGAAGCAACATCGCTTATTGTTTTGCCGCTTACATCGGTTTTATCAACTTTTAGAATGATATCGCCTGCTTTTATTCCCGCCATAAACGCAGGAGTATCTTCTACAACACTGATAATAATAATTTTGCCATCCACAGACATAATATTTACGCCTATACCGACAATTCTTGCATCAATACTGGTATTTTGCTCGGCATATTCCTGCTGATTCATGAATTTTGAATAAGGATCATCAAGACTTGCCAGCATAGTATTAATCGCAACATAAGCATCATCTTTTGTTTTTATTTTGTCAACATAACGTCTGTTCCATTTGGACCAGTCCTGACCGTTTAAAGTAGGATCATAATATTTTGTTTTAATTATTCTCCAGGATTTCAAAAAAAGACGGCGCGGATCAGCAGCCTGCTTGTTAACAAGATAGGAGCTGTCATAATCCGGATTGTGAGTATTTTTAATACTATGCAAGGAAATATAATGATACAAGCCAAAGCTTATCAATATGATAATCAAAAAATATATGACTTTCGGAAAAACTTTTTTGTACATATTTTGTTATTTCAGCTAATATCTGTTTTTTTTAATAAATAATATTCATATATATTTAACTGCTTAATTTAAAATTAATCAATAATACTTAGGTTTAGAAAAAGAGCTATTTTGAAGCTTTACCCTCAGGCAGCAATCTGTATCCGCCGCCGTAAATAGTTTCTATGTATTCTTTACCGTTTGATATCTTTTTTATCTTTGTCCTCAGGTGTCTTATATGAACCCTGATTGTTTCAACATCATCCTCAGGCCCGTACCCCCAGATATCATGCAGTAATTTTGCAGAGGAAACCATACAGTCATGATTTTGTACAAGCAGATTAAGAATATCAAATTCTATAGGAGTAAGCTTTGCTGTTTTATCAAGAATTTTTACACTGTATATCTCAGGCAGCAGAGTTATATCACCTATTGTCAGAATTTCTTTTGTTGCAAGAGACTCCGGTATTGCATTGACTCTTTTTAAAAGAGCCCTGACTCTTACCTGCAATTCTTCCATCTCAAAAGGTTTTACAAGATAATCGTCTACACCTATATCAAAACCCTTAACTTTATCCTCAAGCTGCCCCATTGCTGTCAGCATAAGAATTGGTATATCTTTTGTGGAAGTATTTTCTCTTACCCTTTTGGCAACTGTATATCCGTCAACATCAGGCATCATTACATCCAGAACAATTAAATCAGGAAGTTCTTGTTTTGCGAGGGTAAATCCCTGAATCCCGTCAGAAGCTGTTATCACATCGTAACCTAACAGTTCAAGATTGATTTTTACAAGTTCATTTATCGCTTCATCATCATCAACAACAAGTATCTTACTCATAATGCCTCTATCTTTTGATGTCATTCAGATTCCTCTATCTGTATAATAACAAAAATAGAATTATAATTTATAATATTTAGAAATTTTAAGATATTATACAAAAAGCCGCAAAAATTAATTTTTTTTAATTTTTATAGTAATATATTTTTAATTGTAAAAATTACACTGGTAACAGTACAAATAGAAAAGGAGATAAATGAATTGACTAAATCTATGACAGTTCCGAATGTTTATCATGTTGATACAAACGCTAAGTATCTCGGACAGCATGTTTTGGCAGAATTTTTTGAATGCGACCCAAATATTTTGAATAATGCACAAAAAGTTGAGAGTCTTATGATTGATGCAGCACTTGAATGCGGTGCAACAATTGTACAAAAATGTTTTCATATGTTTAGTCCGCACGGTGTAAGCGGTGTGGTTATTATCTCTGAAAGTCACCTTGCTATTCACACATGGCCGGAACTCGGTTATGCAGCAGTTGATTTATTCACATGCGGTGACAAATGCGACCCCAAAGTTGCTTATGAATTTTTGAAAAAAGCTTTCAATTCTACAAAAGCATCTTTTTCTGAACTTAAAAGAGGCAAAATCGATGCTGCTTCTCATGTTTCAGAAACTCCTTTTGAAATAGCAACACAGTTTTAAGTTTTTATATAAAACAAAAACCCCTGAATTAATTTCAGGGGTTTTTGTTTTTTTAATTCACTTTCTAAACTTCTCTTCTAAAGCTTTAAGCTCTTTCTGGTAAGGTGAAATTTTATTGAGTTTAAATATTACATCAGGCAGAACTTTAAGCACATAATCAATTTCTTCTTCTGTTGTAAATCGGCTGAGGCTGAATCTGATACTTCCGTGCAGTGATTCAAAAGGAACCCCCATAGATTTTAATACATGACTCGGTTCAAGACTCCCTGATGTGCAGGCACTTCCTGAACTTGCACAAATACCTAAATCACTCAGGTGAAGAAGGATTAATTCCCCTTCTATATACTGAAACCCGATATTAGTAGTGTTCGGCACTCTGTTTGTTGTAGAACCGTTCACTTTTGCATTGTAAACTCTTTCTAAAATACCGTTTTCCAGCTTGTCTCTAAGTCTTTTAACCTCATGCATTTCATAATTAAGAGATTTTTGGGCAATTTCACAGGCCTCGCCGAGTGCAGCAATATAAGGAACATTCTCAGTGCCGGCACGTTTTCCTCTTTCCTGATGTCCGCCGATTATAAAAGCAGGAAGCAGTGTACCGGTTTTTATATACAGTGCGCCGATGCCTTTTGGTGCATGGATTTTATGACCTGCTATAGACATAAGGTCGATATCCGTATTTTTTACATCAAACGGAATTTTGCCGGCAGCCTGAACAGCATCTACATGTACTTTTGTTTTAGGATTTTTTTGTTTAACTATTTTTGCTGCTTTTTCTACAGGCAATATAACACCGGTCTCATTATTTGCATACATCATGCTGACAAGCGCAGTGTCTTCATTGACTGCATTGCTCAATTCATTTAAATCAAGATTTCCAACTGAATCCACACCGAGATATGTAACATCATAGCCCTGTTTTTCAAAATATTTAAAAAGGTTCAATACCGCCGGATGTTCTATTTTTGTTGTAATAATATGTTTTTTATTTTTATTGGCTTCAAGTATACCTCTAATTGCCATATTATCGCCTTCTGAGCCCGAACCTGTAAAAATAATTTCTTTGGCATCCTTTGCACCAAAAAATTCTTTCACCTGTTCTCTGGCCTTGTCTACGGCATGCATAACCTGTCCGCCAAACCTGTGCATACTTGACGGATTGCCGTATAATTCACAAAAATACGGTTTCATAGCATCAAAAACTTTAGGATCAACCATTGTTGTGGCATTATTATCCAGATAAACAACTTTTTGCGTCATTTTTATACCTCCACAACTTCAATATCAGGAGAAATATGCTCTTTTAATGAAGCTTCGACAAAGTTTGTTAACGTGTTTGAAGAAAATTTGCAGGATTTACACATACCTTTTAAAGATACAAACACCTTATTGTCTTTTACATCCACAAGCTCTATATCGCCGCCGTCTTTTCTGAGTTCCGGAGCTATATGCTGCTCTATAACATTATTAATTTTAAGAACAAGCTGAGTAGTAGACATGTTTTTTATGTCGACTTTTTCTTTTTTATTTTTGATTTCATCAATAATTTTTTGAATTGCACTGTGGCACTGACCGCAGGCACCGCCTGCTTTTGTATAATTCATAACATCCTCAAGATCTGTAAGATTATTTTCTTCTACAGCTTCTCTTATAACTTTTTCCGATACGTGATAGCATGTGCAGATGATTTTTTCATCACAGTGTGCAGCAACATCTTCACCTTTATAATTAGCAATTGCAGCTTCAAGTGCTTCGTGCCCCATAACAGAACAGTGCATTTTTTGCGGCGGCAGCCCGCCTAATGCGTCCGCTATCTGCTGATTTGTAATTTTAGCAGCTTCCTCAATAGTCATACCCTTTAGCATTTCTGTCAAAACACTGGAAGAAGCAACCGCAGAGCCGCATCCGAATGTTTGAAATTTAGCGTCTGTTATTACGCCGTTATCATCTACCTTTAAATATAATTTCAATGCATCACCGCAAACAAGAGAGCCTGCTTCGCCGACGGCAGAGGGATTTTCTATTTCTCCGACATTTCTCGGATTTTTATAGTGATCCATTACTTTTTCCGTATAATCCCACATAATTTATGTCCTTTATTTAATAACGATACCCGTGTAAAAACATTTTGTCATAAATATTTTAGCTCAAAGGACAACAGAATAAAACAGAAAAAAGTATAAATATTAGAGATTTATATAGCAAATTCCATCAAAAATTTTCAAAAACTACGTCATTTTGTATATATTACATAATTCAGTGACAGTTTAGTACAGTGATATATTTATTATGCAAGAAAATTTGTCCGAGAAAAATTACAAAATAAATTTTTGAGCGTTAAACAACTCCGGCAGATTTCCGGAAGACACAACAGACTCTATTATACCCAGAATAGCATTTAAATCTTCCTGAGAAGGTTTTATCAAGATTGGCGGCAATTTTATGTCTGCAGTTGTTTGGGCATTTATCAAAAACTCGTTTAAAGTCAAAAAATCCTTATAAACAGACAGAATTTTTGTCCAATCTTCCGGAATATTACAATTTTTGCCAAGATAATATTTACAATCTTTTTTAAGCTTCTCTATATAACTGATTGCATAATTAACTTCAAAAAGCATTTCATCTTCTTTTACAATTTTTCCGATATAAGAATTTTCCAGAATATCTTTCGGATTATCTGCAAAATTATTGGAAATAAAAGACGCCCACAACAAACACCCGAGATAAAAAGAAACAGTATGCTCCAGAAGCTTTAAAAGCTGAGGATAGAGCATCTGAAATTTAAATTTTCTCTGATGAGGAGATTTTATTGTAAACAACATATTGTATGCTGCGTCTATATTTGATGAAAAAGGAAGCGTATACTTTGAATACCCCGGATCAAATAAGACACCTTTTGAAAAATCCATAAGACTCCCCTTTTGTATTAATTGCACAGAAACAATAAAACTATTATAGAGCCAATATTAATAAAAATAAAGTTTGAACTTACTGTGTGTTTTATTTACTATAAAAAGAAAAGAGTGAGGTTAATATGTCATTAAATGTATATTTAGGGATTGATGTAGGTTCAGTAACAACAAAACTTGCACTGGTTGATGAATCAGGCAAATATGTTGACAGCTATATGTTAAGAACTGCAGGTAAACCTGTTCTCGCAGTTCAAGAGGGTATGAGAGAACTTCTAAAAAAAGCCTTGTGTGAATATAATATTCAGGGTGTTGGTACAACAGGCAGCGGAAGAAATCTTGCAGGTGCACTTGTCGGTGCTGATGTTATAAAAAACGAAATTACTGCTCACGCAGTTGCGGCAAGCACCTATGTTCCTGGTGTTCAGACTATTCTTGAAATAGGCGGACAGGACAGCAAAATCATTATATTAAGAGACGGTATTGTTACAGATTTTGCAATGAATACCGTATGCGCTGCAGGTACCGGAAGCTTTCTTGACCAGCAGGCTAACAGACTCAATGTACCAATTGCTCAATTCGGTGAAACTGCTCTGAAATCAACAAATCCCGCCAGAATTGCAGGCAGATGCGGAGTTTTTGCTGAAAGTGACCTTATACATAAACAGCAGCTCGGTTATCCTGTCGAAGATCTTTTATACGGTCTTTGTCAGGCACTTGTAAGAAACTACCTTAGCAATCTTGCCCTCGGTAAGGAGTTGCTGCCGACAGTATCTTTCCAGGGTGGTGTTGCGACAAACTCCGGTATGGTTAAAGCTTTTGAAGAAGCGCTTGGAACCAAAGTAGTAGTACCGGAAAATCACCAGACAATGGGTGCAATAGGTGCAGCATTACTTGCAATGGAAAATCATCAATATACGGAAAATCCCACAAAATTCAAAGGCTGGGAAGTCGGCAATATGCATTTTAATTCTATTACAAATCAATGTACCGGCTGCTCAAACAATTGTGAAGTTATTACTATTGTTGAAGGTGAAATGCCGCAAGTACACCCCAAAGATATTAAAGATATCAAAGGCAACATCATCGCGAGATGGGGCGGCACCTGCGGAAGATGGGATATATCATAGATTTACAAAAAGGATGCTCACTACGCATCCTTTTTGTAGAAAAAAATATAAATAACAAAAATTTTTTATCACGATACTTAATTTAATATGAAAATAATACCAATTATAAATCCAATAATAAATATATCAGCACAAACAAATAAAATAACATCTGCTGCCAGACATTACCGGTCACAAGATACTGTCTCTTTTAAACGAAATAAAAACGACAATACACCGTTTATTAACGATACAAGAGAACTGGACTTGCACTGTGCAGGGTGTGGTAAATTAATGCTAAAAAACAGTACCGTTAATGATTTTATAAATAAAAAAATATACTTTCCCGCACATACCGCGCTAAAAAGGTTGTCGCATGAGCAAAACTTTCAAATAAAAGAGCAATCGCCAACAATGCAAAAAGTATATACATTTATAACAAGAGAAGCGGCACAGAATCCGAATTTAAATATTGAGGAGCTTATTAAAACTCCTAAACTGCAGGAATATATAAAAAAAGCGAATAAAGAACAAATAACAGCTATAGAAGAATTAAAAACCAGATGCAAAAGAGTCAGCCACAGTTCACAATATATTGTTGATGAAATTGACAAACTACATCCTGACTTTCAAAAAACTGAAGCTGCTATTTTGCAGGATTTAAAACTATTATCAAAACTGTACCCTGCAGAAACTATACACAATATTTTAAATAAGCCTGAAATAAAAGAACACTATTTAGCAAAACTTCAGAAAAAACAGAATTCAAGACTAAAAAAAGTAACCCCACTTATACAGCAGCTAAGTCCGGAATGTGCTCCAAAAGCAGAAACAGCATTAAACGAATCTTTTAGAATATTCAATACGGAAAGTATGGATATTATGCATAAAAGAACAAGAGTTATTGAAAAATTCCAAAAAGCATTTAAAGATATAGACAACGCTAATGACAAAGAAATTGCTAAACTAATAATGAGAAGACTGGAAAAGCTGCCTGACTCAAAAAATGATGTAAACGCATTTATGGTCAAATACTCCAGAAAAAGTGAAAATGCAATCCATAAAATTCTTATAGAAAGACTTCGAAATACAAACGACCATGTCAAACCAGAACACAGAAAAGGAGATGAAGGTCAAAGTATCAAGAAAAATTATCTTAATCTGTGCGGAAAATGCAACCACGAAAGAAAAACTGACAGCTATTCGGAAATCATCGATAAAAATCCGCAAATGCAGGAAAATACACAGAAACAAATTGATGAAATCATAGATTTCATCAATAAAGGTATTCTGTCAGAATACGATACCTGGCCAAACGATATAAAAATGCCATTGGGACTTGAATCCGAGGGACAAATTATTATAGATACATCTAAACTTGATATAAGAAAAGCAAAAGCTGCAAGAACAAAGAGATTACAAGAATTTACAGAAGCAGAAAAGCATAAACCGCAAGATGAAATTGCAAAAACAATGTACCGTCGACACGGAAAGAAAGAACAGACAAATATTACACAGCAGTAATAGAATTTATTGTTTCATACTTATTAGAAATTTCTTCCTCATCAACAACAAATTTAGGCGTATAATCTTTCAGAATAAGCATCTTATTAATTTCATTGCTCAAACCTGCAAATGTCAAGGCAATTTGAGAAGGCTTTTTGGAGTTTCTTTCATCAATAAAATGCAAGACAGTATCCAAAATTTCCAAAAGCATGCTTCTGTTTATATGAGCAAACTCATAATCCTCAAAAACTTCCATTAAAAACGGATAAGAGTCATTTGCATTTAACGCATTAATTGTTTTGATTTTTTTCCTTATTTCATCATCTTTTAAATCAGCAAAATAAATTCTCAAATAATAAACTGAATATCGAAAGATATTTTTAATAATAATTTCTTTTTTTTGAAATTTTGAAATATTTTGATAAAAATCAATAAACTCGGTAAATAAGCTGTCTTTTTGAGGAATTACAGCATTTCTTTGAATAGTAAGATAATCTATCAAAAATTTTTCAAAAAGATTTTCTTTAACTCTTTCAGATGCATCAAGAAAACGATTTTCCATCTCAAGCCAATATGTATCGTAAAGATCATTCAAATTAGCTCTTTTTAAATCAGATGCAACAAAAAATCTGATTTTTGAAACTTCACACAGATCATTAAAATTATTACTCAACATATCCATATAAAAAGTTTATAAAACTTTTTTTGAAAAGACAAAACTGTTAAGATTGTAACAACCTAAACTTCAAACAATTTGTGTAATCTATAAAGAATATCTTCTTCATCCAGCTCATTAGTCAATGAATTCAAATCCAATGACTGTTGGAAATATTTGGCAGCCTTAGTATTTTCGCCGAGAATAGCAAAAGCTCTTCCCAGATTAAAATAAGCAAGAGCATAATTACTGTTAGATAATACAGCCTTTTCAAAAAGCGATATTGCTTCACGTGTATTTCCAATATCATCAAGATATATAACCCCCAGATTGTTATATGCAATAGCATACTCCGGGTTTAGATTTATAGCCTTGTGATATGCAACAATTGCTTCTTCTGTATAATCCTTTTCCCACAGAGCCATACCGCATTTGCAATAAGCTTTGGCATTTTCAGGGTTAATTTTTATAGCATCACAATATGCCTTTATTGCGTTATCATAATCTTCTATAGAAAAATAAGTATCTCCTATTGCAATCTGGCTTTCTTCAGAATCAGGATTTAAGACAGCAGCCGTCTGATATAAAACAATAGCTGCCTCCGGATTATTTTTTATTTCCATATAAACTGAACCCAATGCCTGACAAACAATAGATGTCCAGTATGGATCAGGATTTATATTAATAGCCTTTTGATAATGTTCTATTGCATCATCATACTGTTCTAGCTGAACAAGAGCAAAAGCCATGCTGTTATGATAAAAAGGATTCTCTTCATCCTTTTCTAAAGCCATAGAAAAAGCATTTACTGCCGGCAGACTCTCATTTTTTTGAAGGTATAAATGACCGAGTTCATAATAAACTTTGTCATTATCAGGCTCAATCTCCAGAAGTTTTGTATAACAATCAATTGCTTCGTCATGATTGTCAGGGAAATGAGTTTGAATTAAAGTTGCAAGTTTTATAAGGGCTGTTCTGTCATATGGATTTGACTCAAGAACTTTTTTGTATGCCTCAAGAGCAATCTCCGGGGCATGCTCTTTTATACATATATCACCTATACGGTTATAAAAATATTCATCACGTCCTGTATTTTCGGCGGCGACATCATAAGTAGCAACTGCCATGGAGCTGTTTTTAATTTTTTCCAAGAAACCGCCGTAAGTCTTATACATAAAGACCATTGCGTCATCTGAAATATTTTTATACATCATTTTTAATGATGCAAAATCCCACAGAAATGATAAACACCCGGAGCATGCATAATAAACCATTCTCAAAAAGTCAGTAAAAGCAGGCTTCACTTTATTGATTTTTTCATAGAGCATAGACGCAAGAATAATTCTCGGACGCGCAGCATTAAGAGGGTTAATCTTTATTGCTCTTCTAAACTCTTTCTCTGCTGCATCGAAATCTCTTGCAAGCTTTAAGAAATAGCCTGTATACAAATGAGCATTAGTATTTTCAGGATCAATATCTACGGCAACTTTACACTGTTCTATAGCAGAATCCAAAGAAATTTGACCGTTTTCAAACATAAGACAGGCAAGACGATAATATGTTTCCGGAATTTCAGGATTTTGCTTGATTGTCTGTATATAATAATTTACAGCGTTTTCCAAATCCGAACTATTGCATCTTAATAAATATTTTTCGTGGTAAATTCTGGCTTTCTCAAGTGTTTTTATTGCGATATCTTTCCTATTTTTTAAATCGTCAAGATTTTCTGTATCACCTGTATTATCCATTTTGTGTTGCTCAATCATGCCTACCTCAGTCTCATGTCTTTAAAGACATCGGAGGAAAAAATTAAGAAGTTTAACTTTTACAAAAAAAATCATCTTTTTATACCAAATTCGAAAAAATTTGCGTAAAAATTTTCTCAATGTTATTATATCTAGGCTTATCTATTGTAATTATTTAAGTTAAGGTTATGGCAAGAACAAAGACTAAAGAAGTACCGGAAACAAAAGAAACAAAGGCAGCAAAAACAAAATCTGAAAAAGAAAACTCTCAACCAACGCAAAAGTTTAAAAAAGGACAAAAGGCGCTTGTTATAGTAGAGTCCCCTGCAAAATCAAAAACGATAAAAAAAATACTGGGTGACTCATACCAGATTGAAGCAAGTTACGGGCACATCAGAGATTTTCCGCCCAAAGTGCTTGGTTTTGATGTCGCAAACAATTTTGAACCGTCATTTATTGTCATACCTGAAAAAAAAGTTGTTGTAAAAAAGCTCAATGAACTTGCAAAAAAATCAGATAAAATATATCTTGCATCCGATCCTGATCGCGAGGGAGAGGCTATTGCATGGCATGTAAGACAGGTTCTTGATGTACCTGATGACAAAATAAACAGAATTGAATTTAACGAAATTACCCCAAAAGCAATAAAAAATGCAGTAGAGCACCCCAGACAAATTGATATGGAGCGGGTAAAAGCTCAGCAGACAAGACAAATTCTTGATAGACTTGTAGGCTATAAAATCAGCCCTGTATTGTGGGAAAAAATGAGAAACTACAGACTCTCGGCCGGCAGAGTGCAGAGTGTTGCACTGCGAATGATTTGCGAAAGAGAAGATGAAATAGATGCGTTTAAACCTGTCGAATACTGGTCAATTACTGCGGATTTATTAAAAGGCAAACTTCCTTTCAGTGCGGAGCTTATAAAATATAAAGATAAAAAAATTGAAATAAAGAATAAAGAAGAAGCCGACAAAATTGTTTCGGAACTAAATAAAAAAGGGCTAAAATATGAAGTTTCAAAAGTAACATTCAGGGATACACAGAGAAAGCCGGCGGCTCCGTTTATAACTTCAACTCTGCAAAGAGAAGCCAGCAGTAAACTCGGTTACGGCGTTTCCAAGACTATGCAGATAGCACAAAAGCTGTATGAAGGTATTGAAATAGGCGGTGAACCTGTCGGTTTAATTACTTATATGAGAACAGACTCTGTCAGAATCTCTGACGATGCACAGACTGCAGCCAAGGAGTATATTACGCAGAATTTTGGAGACAATTATTACCCGAAAACTCCAAACAATTATGTAAAAGGCGGAAAAAACGTACAGGATGCACACGAAGCAATCAGACCTTCGTACATAGAAAGAACGCCTGACAGCATAAAACAATATTTAACCTCGGAGCAATACAGATTATATAAATTAATCTGGGCAAGATTTATTGCATCGCAGATGGAAAATGCAAAAGTAAAAAACACCTCCGTTGATATTACAGCAGGTGATTATTTATTTAAAACAGGTACAAGCAAAGTTGTCTTTGACGGATTTTTAAAAGTTTATAATGAAAATGAGGATGAGCCTGATTCCAGCAAAATTCCTGATCTTGAGCAGGGTGATGAAATAAAACTGCAAAATATTAATCCAAAGCAGCACTTTACACAGCCTCCTCCAAGATACACAGAAGCTTCGCTTGTAAAAGCGCTTGAAGAATACGGAATCGGCAGACCGTCTACTTATGCTCCAATTATCTCAAAAATTCAGCAAAAAGGTTATGTTGAAAAACAGGACAAAGCTCTTGCTCCTACGATACTTGGCAGAACTTTGAGCAGAGAGCTTGTTAAATACTTTACGGATATAATGAATTATCAATTCACTGCCCAGATGGAAACAAAGCTTGATGACATTGCAGAAGAAAAAGCTGTATGGACAGACGTTTTAAAAGAATTTTATACACCGTTTAATGATACTGTAAATTCTGCAAAACAGAACATGCCAAAGGTTCTTATTGAGTCAGATGTAGTTTGCCCGAATTGCGGTAAAAAAATGATAGTAAGAACAAGCCGTTTTGGAACACAGTTTTTGGGCTGTTCAGGATATCCCGAATGTAAAACAATGCTGCCTTTAAATAAAGACGGCACAGCAGCACCGGTTGAAGAAAAAAGTGATGAAAAATGTGAAAAATGCGGCGCTGAAATGATTATAAAAACAGGACCATACGGCAGATATCTGCAATGCACAAATGATGAATGCAAACACCGCAAACGTCTTGTTGTTTCAACAGGAGTTACATGTCCAAAATGCGGCAAAGGCGAAATAATCCAGAGAAAATCGAAATACGGAAAAATATTCTACGGCTGCAGCAAATATCCGGATTGTGATTTTGTTTCCTGGAATGAACCGGTAAAAGAAAAATGCCCTGATTGCGGTGCTTATCTTGTTAAAAAGATTACAAAAAAAGAATCAAAGCTTGTTTGTTCAAATAATGAATGTTCTTTTTCAAAACCATTAGAACAGGAAGAAGGCTCTAATGATTAAATTTGCACTGATTGGACATCCTCTGACACAGTCATTGTCTGCTGCTATGCATAATGCAATGCTGGAGAACCTTGGTATCGAAGGTACTTATGAACTTTTAGACACAGAAAGTGAAGATCTTGTTACAAGGATAAAACAATTAAAATCACAGGGATATATGGGTTTTAATGTAACAATCCCGCATAAAGTGCCTATTACTCTTTTTTTAGACGGATGTGACAAACTTGCAGACCTTGCAGGATGTGCCAATACAGTAAAAATCATGCCTGATAAAACGTTGTACGGATACAATACGGACATATACGGTTTTCAAAAGGCAATAACACCTGAATTACAGAAAGAGCTAAAAGGACAAAAAGTTTCTATACTGGGCACAGGAGGCGCTTCAAGAGCGGCATCGATTGCTCTTTGTGACATTGGCGTATCTCAGATAGATTTCTACGCAAGAAACATAATCAATGCAAGCAATATGGTGAATTTTTTAAGGGAAAGTTTTTCTGATATAACATTCAATCTTAAGCAAATGCAAAGCCTTAGGAATTTGTCAGATTCAAAAATGCTTGTAAACTCAACGCCTATAGGAATGAAAGGCAAGGCCCCCGGCATAAGTCCTGTTGATGAAGATATAATAAAAACCCTGCCTGAAGGCGCAGCTGTTTATGATATTGTATACAATCCTTTGAAAACAGAATTTATAAAACTTGCCAACAGAAACGGTTACAGAACAATTACCGGTCTTGATATGCTGGTTTATCAAGGCGCAAAAGCTTTTGAAATATGGACAGGAGAAAAGGCAAAACCGGATGTAATGAAAATCGCAGCATTAGAAGAACTTGCTGATTAATAATACAAAAGTGCAGAAGTCTCCGAAGTAATTTTGTATAAAATAAATTAAAAAGATGAGACACCTTTTGGGTATCTCATCTTTTATGAAAATAACAATTATGTTTATTTGTTATTTTACAAGTTCACCGACTGCTTTGAACATAGCCATTCTCTTAGCAGCATCTTTTTCTGCCTGAGAATAGAGTTCTTCTGCATGTTCAGGATTTGTCTTGGCGAGCTGTTTGTATCTGCCTTCGCTTCTGATAAAGTCCTGATAGCTTTCTTTAGGATCTTTTGCATCCCAAGTGAACGGCTGCTCATTAGCAGGGTTGTATCTGTATAACGGATAGTAGCCTGCCTCAACAGCACGTTTTTGTTCTGTCTGAGTTTTACTCATATCGATACCGTGAGCGATACAAGGAGCATAAGCAAAGATGATAGACGGTCCGTTGTATGCTTCAGCTTCCTGGAATGCTTTAAGAGTTTGTGCTCTGTCAGCACCCAATGCAACTGATGCAACATATACATAACCGTAAGACATGCTCATCAAGCCCATGTTTTTCTTGTAGGTCGGTTTACCGCCTGTAGCAAATTTTGCAACAGCACCTGTCGGTGTAGACTTAGAAGCCTGACCGCCTGTGTTAGAGTATACCTCTGTATCGAGTACAAGGATGTTAACGTTTTTGTTTTGAGCAAGAACGTGGTCAATACCGCCGTAGCCGATATCATTAGCCCATCCGTCACCACCGATAATCCATACTGATTTATCAGTAAAGTAGTCTTCCAGCTCTCTTACTTTTGCTAAATCAGGACATCCGCAGTCTGCATATTTTGCAAGAACTTCTTTTGCTTTGTTTTGTGCAGCAACTGCTTCGTCAGTTTTTGAATTATCCCAGTGAGACATTGCTTCATTTAAAGCTTCTTTAAGGTCAGCAGGTGTTTTTTCATTTTCAAGAACTTTTTCAACATAAGTTTTCAAAGTATCTCTGTTTTGATCAACTGCCAATCTCATACCGAAACCAAACTCAGCGTTGTCTTCAAACAGTGAGTTAGCCCATGCCGGTCCTCTTCCTTCCTTAGTTGTAGTATAAGGAATTGTCGGGAATGTACCGGAGTAGATTGAAGAACAACCTGTTGCGTTAGCAACAATAGCATTTTCACCGAACAATTGAGAAACAAGTTTAACGTAAGGTGTTTCACCGCAGCCTGCGCAAGCGCCTGAGAATTCAAACAACGGTTTTCTGAGCATTGCACCTTTGATTGTTTTTGTAGTGTTTTTGCCCATTACGTTGTCAGGTAATTCGTCAAAGAATTTTTCGTTTACGCATTCGCCGGCAGCTTCTTCTGCTTCTACAGAAGACCATGTAAGAGCCTGTTTTTCAGGGTTCTTATTAGCAGGACACTGGTCAACGCAAACGCCGCAGCCTGTACAATCTTTGCAGTAAACCTGAACTTTAAAGTGTTCGCCGTTGAGGTTAGGTTTAGCTTCTACTGTGTTGAAAGATTCTGGAGCATTGCCAAGATTTTCTTTTTCAACAAGTTTTGTTCTGATTGCAGCGTGCGGACAAGCAGAAGCACAGATACCGCACTGGATACAAGCTTCTGAATTCCAGTGAGGAACACGCGGCGCAATTGCACGTTTTTCCAGACAAGATGTGCCAGTCGGAATTACACCGTCATTAGACATTGCTGATACAGGAATGTCGTCGCCTTTTTGTCTCATTGAAGGTTCGATGATTTTCTTAGCAAAGTCTGATGCATCATCAGAGATGAATTTAACCGGAGCTGCTGCTTCTACACCGTCTAATGAAGAAGGTACAACAACTTCTTCGCAGGCATCAACAGCTGCATCAATCAATGCAAGGTTCATGTTAACAACGTCGTCGCCTTTTTTCTTGAAGGTTTTCTTAGTCATTTCTCTCATACCTTCCAAAGCTTGTTCAAAAGGAATGATACCTGACACTTTGAAGTAAGCAACCATCATTACTGTGTTTGCACCCTTGCCTCTTAAGCCCGGTTGTTTTTCAATAAGAGCTTCAGCGTCTATGTTATAGAATTTGATTTTCTTATTGACGATAGTTTCTTGCATATCTCTTGTTAAGTGAGAGAATGCTTCTTCTTTTGACCAAGGGCTGTTAAGGAGGAATACACCGCCTTCTTTGATACCTTTTAACAGGTCATATCTGCCGATATAAGAATGAGCAGAGCAAGAAACAAAATCCGGTGCTGTGATTAAGTATGTAGATTTAATCGGTTTGTCGCCGAATCTCAAGTGAGAAACAGTTACACCAAAAGATTTTTTAGAGTCATAAGCAAAGTAAGCCTGAGCATCTTTGTTAGTGTATTGACCGATAATTTTGATTGAGTTTTTGTTAGCACCGACTGTACCGTCAGAACCAAGACCCCAGAACATACAGTTTGTTGTTCCGGCAGGTTCTGTAACGATGTGTTCTTCAATTTTTAATGATTTATGAGTTACATCATCTTCGATACCTACTGTAAAGCCGTGGAAACCGTTGTTTTCAAGGTGTTTGTATACAGCAAGAACCATAGAAGGTGTAAATTCTTTAGAAGATAAACCGTAACGTCCGCCGATAACTCTGATGTCTTTGTTTTCAAGAGCGGCTACAACGTCCATATATAAAGGTTCGCCGATAGAACCGGGTTCTTTTGTTCTGTCTAATACAGCAATACGTTTAACAGATGCAGGCAATGCAGCGTTAAAGCGTTTTGTATCAAACGGTCTGTACAATCTAACTTTAACAAGACCGTATTTTGTACCTCTGTTTGCATTGAGGTATTCGATTGTTTCTTCGATAGCTTCACAGCCGGAACCTATAGCAACAATAACATCGGTTGCATCAAGTGCACCTACATAATCGAACGGATGATACTGTCTGCCTGTCACTGCAGCAACTTTATCCATATATTCCTGAACAATATCAGGTACAGCATCATAGTATTTGTTTACTGTTTCTCTGCCCTGGAAGTAAACGTCTGTGTTTTGTGCACCGACTTTACATACAGGAGCTTCCGGTCTCATACCTCTTTTTTTGAATTCTTCAATATATTTTGGTTCAACCAGTTTTGCTATATCTTCGTAAGAAATTTCTTCAATTTTGTGTACTTCGTGAGAAGTTCTGAAACCGTCAAAGAACTGCAAGAAAGGAACTTTAGCTTTGTAAGTTGAAAGGTGAGCAACAAGAGCCATATCCATTTCTTCTTGAACCGAGTTAGCAGCAAGCATTGCATAACCTGTATTTCTGCAGCCCATAACGTCTGTGTGGTCGCCAAAGATTGCGAGTGATTGAGCAGCAAGAGCACGTGCTGATACGTGGATTACGTGCGGAAGCATTTCACCTGCAACTTTGTGCATTACAGGAATCATCAATAATAAACCCTGAGATGCTGTATATGTAGAAGTCAAAGCACCTGCAGCCAAAGAACCGTGTACTGCACCTGCAGCACCTGCTTCGGATTGCATTTCTGCTACTTTCACTTCTTTGCCCCAGATGTTCTTTTTGTGTTGTGATGCCCATTCATCAACCCATTCGCCCATTGTGGAAGAAGGAGTGATAGGGTAAATTGCTGATACTTCGCTCAATGCATACGCAACATGCGCTGCAGCGTAGTTACCATCAACTGTTATTGTTTTAGCTGGCATAGTTAAAATATCCTCCTTTTCAATACCATAACTCTATTCTAAATTATGCCAACATGGTAATACAAACAGATATTTAATACAAATGTGGCAGGAAAGCTTACCTGAATTTTTCTTAAACTAACTATTTAGTCCAGCTGTCCATTAATGTTATCAAATCGGCTAAATCATCTTCTTTACCATTTGGTCTGTTAAATTGAAAACCGTGTTGATAAGGAAAAGCTTCATCCAGATTTTCCTGCAATTTCGAAAGTTTTCTAACAGATTTGCGTCCTTCTTTTCTGGCTGTAACTTCTGCAAAATTATTTTGATAGAGAACATTATTTACTTTCGCAGGTACATAATTATCAATTGCATACTGATAGCGTTTTATCAAAGATATATCTGACTTTGAATTCATAGCAAAAAATTCGTCTGCATCCATAAGTCCATTTTTATACATATCGTATTGAAGACATTTCTCATCCCATTTTGCGTGCCCCACTTCATGTCCTATTGTATTAGTCAGGGTACTTCTAGGTGCATTTAAATCTCTTGAGTTTTTAAGATTTATATTAACTTCATTTGAACTGGAATAATATCCTAACCTTTGGGATTTTTCTTTGTATAATTTGATTTCAGGAGGAGCTATAAAACATGCATCTTCAATATTTGCCTGTGCCATTCTATAGGCAAATTTGTTATTATTGCTTACAAACGGTAATAGATAAGAATTTTCTGCAATTTCTTTTAATTCCGGAGAGGAAACCTCTGATTTGTTTAGATTGAAACTACCATTTGCATATCGGTCTACTTCGTATTCATTTTTTATAAATCTGGCAGATTTTCCATTTTGTCTCTGCTCTAATAAAAATGACTCATTATTTGTTCTTTTGTAGGTATCATCATATACAGGCATAATAGTTTTTTTAGAATGTGTAACTATTGGCTTTTCTGTCTCTGTCACAGCAAAAACATCTTCTGTTATTTGAGATATTTTTCCGTTTTCTCTAGTATAAGAACGGACTTTTGTTGCCGGAATACTCAAAACTTTTTCACCAAAATCATCAAGATCTTTTTCCCAGGGAAACAGTTTTTCATACCATTTTTTTGTGGTTTTAATGTCGTTACCATTGACTTCTTTTATAAATTGTTCAATAACCTCACCTGATTTATTACGAAAAGTAAAAATATCAGTATAGCATTCATCCGGATTAAAATTTCTTCCAACTCTCACCGCATCAAAAGATGCAGCCTCCTGTGGAATTTTTAGTCCGTCTTTTGCTGCTTTTGAAATGTCCAGACCAATGTCTTTTCTTAAAAGAGAAGCCCCTTTTGAGCTTGCTTTACAAAGAACAGTTTTTGCTGCATTGAATATTATTGCCATGCTTTAACCTTAATTACACTTTCCTATATATATAAATAAACGCAAGTTATCTTTAAAAGTTGCTAAAATTTTTATTTTTATTGCAAAACGGCAACTTTTTAATCTAATCTGCGTATCTCAGTTGCCGTCGGACATCTTGAAATCAGACATTCTACCGGGGTCACGTCCTGCGCCACAAGGGGCGTTGGCTCTCGTCATTCGACTCCACTCGTTCAAAATTCGCTTGAAATCAGACACCGCAGCATTTTGTAAGAGCACGACTGCTGCTCCCTATTTTGAGTGTGCCAGCTTTTTTGCAAGAATTATATTACTCTATAAATCATATTTCTTTGCTGCGGTTGTTCCTGCGAAATTACAAAAGCATCTTTAAGATAGCTCAGTGCAGTTTCAGCTTTGTCAGGATTATTTGCATAAATTGTGGCAAGTGTATCTCCCTGTGATACGTATTCACCGTATATTTTATTCAAGTATATACCTGCGGAATAATCGATAGTATCCGTCTTTTTCTCCCTGCCTGCTCCTAAAAGTTTGCATGCATATGCGGTTTTATAAGCATCAATATAATCGATATGACCGTTATTTTCAGCTTTAAGCCGGAATGCATAATTGGGCTGCGGGAAAAATCTGTAATTATCTATTACAACTGTATTTCCTCCCTGTGACTCTACAAGCTTTCTAAAATATTCAAGTGCTTTTGATGAATTAATCACATCGTCTATTTTATAAAAAGCTTCTTCTTTACTGTAACAAATTCCTAGTTCACAAAGAGTAAGAGACGCCATTTCGTATGTGAGCTGTTTTATGTCAGGCGTCATATTTCCTTTTAAAAATTCGATTGATTCAATAACCTCTATTGCATTACCCACTGCTCTGCCGAGAGGCTGTTCCATAGAGGTTATAACCGCGTGGAATTTTTTACCCAATTTTTCTGCGATATTAACCATCCATTGTGCAAGTTCACAGGCTTCTTCAGGAGTTTTTATAAAAGCACCTGAGCCGTATTTTACATCAAGTACAACGTAATCTGCACCAGACGCAATTTTTTTTGAAACAACAGAACTTGCAATCAGAGGCACTGAGTCCACTGTTGCCGTAACATCTCTCAGAGCATACAATTTTCCGTCGGCAGGAGTGAGGCGTTTTGTTTGTGCGCATATTGCCAATCCGGTTGTTTTTACTTTTTCAATTAGCTCTTCAATGCTTAAATCCGTATTAAAACCCGGTATAGATTCCAGTTTATCAATGGTGCCGCCGGTATGTCCGAGCCCTTTGCCGGACAGCTTTGCAACCGGAACACCGCAGGCGGCTAGAATCGGAATTAAAATTAAAGTAATTTTATCGCCTACACCGCCTGTAGAATGTTTGTCAGCTATATGATGACAGTTTTCATTTCGTAATGCAGAAAGGTCGATTGTTTCACCCGAATCAATAATTGCTTTTGTGAAATTTGCTGTTTCTTCCAGCGTCATGCCTTTAAAATATACGGCCATAAGCCATGCGGCAATCTGGTAGTCTTCTGCATTGCCGTTCATTAAAGAATCAATAATATATTGAATTTCTTCTTTGCTGTGTTCAAGTCCTTTTTTCTTTTTATCTATTAAATCGACAAATCTCAAACCAAAAACTCCATAACAGTATTTTTTACACACTTAAATCATGAAACTAAAGCGGACCCAGTGAGTCCGCTTTTAAAAATCTATTTTTTCGCAGGTTTAAATGATGGTGAATTAAGGTAATTAATTACATCCTGTGATATATCGACACCGCCTGTAAAAATCACTCTGTAATCCAGCACAACATCAATTTTTTTGTCAGCAGCAACTGCTTTTGTTGCCTGCAGGATATTACCTTCTACTTCCTGTGCTTTTTTCAGTTTAAATTTATCAAACTCATCATTTTTAAGTTTGAAATCTTTTTGAACCTGCTCTTCAAAGTTCTTTTTATTTATAGGAGAATCAATATTTTTATATTGTTTTTCCTTATCCATCAAATACTGCTGCAATTCCAGATATTTTGTATCAATTTCTTTATATGCCTGTTTTGCATATTCATAGTTTGATTCCACTGTTTTATAGTTCACATAACCGATAGTCTGCGCCTGTGCTACAGAAGAAATATTATTCCCTGCTCCGATAAGAAACATTGCTGCAGCTGCTATAAATAATGCTTTTAATTTTTTCATAAATAATTCCTCTATACTAAAAATAAGCCTGTTAATTTAATAAATTTCATATCGTCAACTGACTCCGACTACGTCTTGGATTTTCTTCACGCTCGGACAGTTTCGCCTTTTGTGCTTTGCACAAGCCGGCTCAATGTCCTCGCCCCCCGGGTTTCACCCGTCCGAAAATCCGCTTGATGAACCTGTACAATAAACAAGTTTAATATTTAACAACAAGTCCGGCACAGCCAACAAGTGCATGGGGTCACTTCCGTAGAATGCTAAACTCGGCGCCACTTGCTACCTCTCGCAAATATGCCACTGGCATATTTCCTCGGCAGAGTGTGTACCACTCCTACAAGTGAAATCCCACTCAGACATTTTATCAATAATTATATGTAAAGACAAGTGAAAAAAATCGGGTTTAATTATATAATTAATTATTATTAGTCAAATAATATCTGTAATGAATATAAAAATTCTAAAAATTTCTTTAATAATGTTTCCGGTTGTGTTAGCAGGAATCATAATATTGTATTTATGGATTGTGCCCGCACAATTAAATTCACTGCTGCAAACAGACAGGCTGAGTGCTGCTGTTGAACAAAAAACGGGTTTTAAACTCTCCTATAAGAGTGCAGCAATAGAAATGTCTCCTTCTCTCAGCATAAAAATTTTTGCTGAAAATATCTCTTTAAAAGACAGAAATAACAATAGTATACTTTGTGCAAAAAATGCGGATATTTCTTTATTTTTACCCTCTTTATTGTTAAAAAAAATCACGGTAAAATCAGCAGCGGCGAATGATTTGAAGTTTATATTAACAAGAAAAAAAGATAAGAAGTTTTACCTCGGGCACTTGCCTTTAAATTTAGATACAAAACAAAAAATAGACGCAGATATAAATTCATTTCATATATCAAACTCTGATTTTATTTTAAAAGATGAACTTATAAACAAACAACTCGACAGCCGGATTGTAAATGCTGATATTTCTTACAAAAAGAACAAAAAAGTATCCGCAAAAATAATTTCAGAGATATTAGTCAATGGCAAGCAAAAATCATCTGTTAATATTGATTTTTCTTCAAAATTACCGTTAGAACACGGTCTCAGACAAAATGATTTAAGGTGTCTTTGCAACATAGAAAATATTGATTTATCGGATTTTTCCGGATACCTTGCATTTTTTGCAAATAAAGACATTGTATCATCCGGCGGGATTATAAATATTAAAACAAATGCACATAATGCTAATTCCAGTGGTAATGCCATAAAAGCCGACGCTGCAATAACAGATTTTTCAATAAATATGAAAAATCCTCTTGATAATATCCGTGCAAACAGCACTATTTACATTGATTCTATACTTTCCTTTGATAAAAAATCTCTTAAAATAACCGATACAAAAATAAACGCAAAAGACTGGCGGATAAATCTCTCCGGAAGTATAAAAGATTACACGTCATCAAATCCCAAAGCCGATTTGTCTGTAAATATCCCCAAATCAGATATTCATTCAATGTACTGGCTTGTGCCTTCAATTAAAGATGACCCGTTTGATGTAATGCAAAAATTTAAAAAGTACGGAGCCTGGGGCAAAGCACAGGGCAATCTTCAAATAAAAGGAAGCTTATTAAAACCTGAAATATACGGAAATTTGAATGCAGAAGATGTGTATATAGTGAAGGACAATCCGCTTGTCCCTCATTGTAAAGTCTTTGCTGAATTTTTAAAAGACAATGTAAAAGTAAAAACACGTGTATTTGCCGGACATGGTGAGTATGTAGACGTAGAAGGCATTGCAGAAATGAAATTCTACGGTGCAGGTGATTTTCATATTGTATCCTCGAAAAATGTAGATTTATCCACTGCCGAATATATGCTTGTACCGGTACATGAAGTTATAGGCTTTGATTTGGGGCCGGTTCCTTATATGGACATAAAAGGCAAGGGCGACATAGATATAAGAACAAAAGGCACAATACTTGACGGTGATGTTATCGGTCAGTTTAACTTCCGAAATACATACGCAACTCTTGAAGGGTTGAATACAGAAATAGAAAACGCCAATGGCGCTCTTGTATTTGACCACAAAAATATGCATTTTTATACAAATTCAGCTTATATAAAGCATCAGCCCGTAAAAATAGACGGTAAAGCCAATCTCGACGGACATATCGATTTTGATGTAGACGCGGAAAATATAGAAATCTCTGACTTGTTCCATATTCTTACAACAAGTGTTATTTTAGATAACAAAAAATTTATGGTTAATCCTGTTGAATCTGTATCCGGTAAAGTAAAAGCAGATATCAAAATCAAAGGTATAGTAAAAGATTTCAGCAAAATTGCAGAGAATCCCACTTTCAAAATATCAGGTGTCATTGACTTAAAAGGGATAAAAGGGAAATTAAAATATATACCGGTATATGCACAGAACTTGAAAGGAAAAATAAACTTTGATGATACAAACTGGCATGCTGTGCTGAACGGATTGACAGGTACCTCGCCGATATACATACAGGGAGGCTGCAATAACGGCAAAACGGATTTAAAAATCAATGCAAATAAATTAAAAACAGATGAGCTGATTCCTTTTATTCTTTTAAGCAGTGAAGAAAAAACATTATCCCTGCCCAAAACAAATTCCTATATAACATTTAACGGAAGATATAAATCAAGTAACGATAATTTTGATTTAAAAAATTTGTCCGCTACAGGCTATTTTTCACCAATTAATCAAAAAGAATCTGATTTTATAATTTCCTCCGGAAATTTTGAAATAAACAGAGGAAATCTGGCATTTAACAATTTTAATGCAAAATTTTACGGTGCACAGATTAATGCAAGAGGGACAGTACACAATTTCTTTTCCAAATCATACAGGATTGACGGACACTTAAAAGTTTCTGATTTTAATATCAACGCATTGAATAAAATAAAAACTCTTCAGATTCTGCCGCAGCCGCTTTATAAATTGCTCAATGCATACGAAAACTATGACGGAACTGCCAACATACTGATAGACTGCAAGCACAATAATCTAAACGGGTATATAGATTTAAAAGATATACAATTTAACCACAGCTATTTCAAAACCCCTGTCACAATCGATAGCGGAAAAATTCTGCTGGAAGGTAAAAGAGCATCTCTTAGGTCTATAATTGCTAAGGTTGATAATACACCTGTATTTTTAAATTTATCAGTATGGGATTTGGATAAAACAGCAAAGATAAACGGATATTTAACGGCAAAGATAAACGAAAACTTTGTAAACAAGTATATTAACAGCAGATTAACATACCCGATAAAACCCAAAGGGGATATAACAGTAACCGCCGATATAAGCGGAAATGCGCAGAATATCAGACTTCAGCCAAAATTAAAATTAGCACCGGAGTCAGATATATATTATATGGGTGCAAATCTTGGTGATGAAAATGAAGCCAGAGAATTATATGCAGATATAAATATTGCGGACAACAATATTTATTACCTGAAAAATTTTAAATACATAAGATACATGACATCACAAAATACCCGCTCATACCCGTTAACGGTTCTTACGGCCAACGGCATAATACAGCTAAAAAAACAAAATATTTTTATCAGAAATCTTAATGTAAAAACACTAAATAAAGCAAATGCAAAAATATTCAATATTATATTTAAAAAATCTGTATTAAAAAACGGCCAATTCAGCTGTAATTTAAATATAAAAGGAGATATCAAATATCCGCAAGTTACAGGAAGCGTATATATGGACAATCTTGATATGCCTTTATACGATACTGTTATAAAAGATATTTCTCTCAATTTCAAAAATAAAATAATAGAACTTAAAACAAACGGAACGGTTCTTGACTCAGACTTTGTAATATCTGCGGAGTTGAAAAACAATCTGAGACCTCCGATTGTAATAAACAATCTGGATATGGAATCCAACAAACTGAATATTGATGCATTTATCGATTCCTTAACCAGAATACCCACACCGGATACAACAGTAAGGCTTGTGGATAACAATAAATCACAAACAGCTCTGCCTCTTAATATTTCTGATTTTCGTATTAAAAAAGGCAAAATGAAAGCATCAGATGTAACTATAAGGAATTTGAATGCAAGTAATTATGAAGCAAAATTTTCACTAAAAGACGATATGTTATTGAACATGGAACGTCTTGCTTTTGACGTTACGACAGGACAAATGTCTGGCAGCGCATTATATGACTTTTCTACGGGAAAAATCAAAGCTAATGTCACCGCTTTAAATGTGGATTCAAATAAAGTTGCCTCTGCAATGTTTGAATTTAAAGATCAGATTTTCGGTAATGCAAACGGAAATATAACAATAACAACAAGCGGCAATACAGAAGAAGAACGTTTGAGAAATATGTTCGGATACGTTTATTTTGAAATTGCTGACGGAAAAATGCCAAAACTCGGGTCTGTGGAATATCTCTTAAGAGCCGGCAATTTTATAAAAAGCGGCATTACCGGTGCAAGTATCAGTAACTTTTTAGACCTTATTGCTCCGATTAAAACAGGATATTTTGATTCGATAAAAGGCAGCTTTACTGTAAAAAACGGAGTTGCTCAAAATATAGAAGTATACTCTAAAGGCAATAACCTCAATATTTATATTAACGGTGAATTCGATATACTTCAACAATATGCAAATATGAGAGTATACGGAAGGCTGACTAAACATGCAACAAATCTTCTCGGCAAGATTGGCAATCTTTCATTTAATACACTGTTTTCCAAAATTCCCGGTTTTAAGCTCGGAAACGAAGATAAGGCTAAAATTATTCAAGACCTGAATAAAATACCCGGTGTTGAATTAAGCGACCAGCAATACAGAGTATTTACAGTAAAAATTGACGGTAAAATTGATGAAGATAAATATGTAAAAAACTTCCGCTGGATAGAATAAATTGTTATATAGCAGGTTTTGCATTTCCGTCTACTACAAAATCTTTTGCTTTCATGAATGGAAATTTCTTATATTTTATCTGCATATCAAGATAATAGTACGGCGCTTCGAACATTGCCGGAGCAGATATATGATAAACATCTTTTTCGTCTTTTTGCGCAAATTCTTTGTGATAATGTCCGGAACAAATCATAATTATATTGTCATAACGCCTTATAACTGCAGCATACTCGTTCTTGTCGAGTATTTCTTTTTCCGGACTATAATATGGTTCTTTGTATGGTACATGCTGAAATATCAAAGCTTTTTTGTTTTTGTTTTTTTCGAGTACTGAATCTAACCAGCGCAATGTCTTTTCGCTAAAAATACCATGCTCGCTGGGCATACCTGATGAAACTCCGTCAAGCACTATTACAATAACATCTCTTGTCGGATAAAAATAGTATGAACCTTGAGTTTTTTTCTGGTACCTGTTATTTTTAGATACTATTTTTAAATATTCTTCTTTACTCAACCCGCTGATTTTATGGACATCATGATTGCCCATAACAAGATAATAAGGGCTGTTTATATGTCTGACGATATTTAAAAATCCTTTAAGATTTTGAGATTTTGATTTATCTATGTTATCGCCGAGAAATATAACAAAGTCATAGTCATTTTCATTCACTCTGTCAACAAAGCCTCTTAAAGCTTTTGTGCTGTTAGCATATTTTCCGCTGCCAGACTCTGTGTTAACCGTATAGTGTATATCAGATGCTACAGCAAAATTAATTTCTTTTGCTGCAGACGGCATATTTGCTGCAAATAAAATATAAACAATTGCAGAAGAAAACAAAAACAAATTTTTTAATATTTTCATATCTATTTCTCACTTTTTATACTTATTAAGTATAAGTATATCAAAATTCATGAGAATTAATAAATATTATTTATGCGTTTTGTTTTTCTTCAGGTTTTGCTTTTTTAATACCAGCTTCATATCCGCAAATCAAGAATATTGCAGGCAGCGCTTTTGAAATAAACCCTTTAATCTTATCTCCAATAGGTGTCAATGCAGCCACGGTAAGAAGATCATCTACGTGAATACAAAAATCTTTCACTCCGACTTTTCTTTTATCATCTTCTTTAAAAATAGCTTTGTTTACTTTTGACGCAACCCAGTTTCCGCCTGTGACGCCGCCGGCAACACCAGCTACAGCGGCAAGCGCACTTAATGAAATTTCTTTTGCTCTGGAAAATTTTCTTTTTTCGATAGCTTCACCTGCAAAACCAACGATTGTTATAGGAGTAACAACATTGCCCAGAAACTGGTGTATGCTTTCTTTTATTTTCGCTTTACGGTTTCTTTTATCATCAACAATCAATCCGCCTGCCAATCCGCCGATTACTGCTGATGTAGCCAGTCCCATAACTTTAAACATGTTTTTAAAATCGATGTTGAACATGTCTTTGACTTTGAAGCTGCCTCTTTTTGCTGATTTTGCAAGTACAAATAAATATGCAAGCGTAGTAACCGCACTGCCTGCAAGTGCCGCTCTTTTTACCTGTCCGTCCTTATCTTTTGCAATAAGACCTTTTAGAGGATTCTCGTTATATTTTATTACTCCTGCGCTCTTAACCTGATGTGAAGGAGTATATGGTGTTGGCGTTATTAATGTAGTCATGATTATCTCGATTTTTCTTCATGTATACAATACAACTGAAAAAATTTTTTTGCTATATATAGTTAAAAAATATTATATTACAAATATAATATTTAAATTATTATTTATTTTTAGTAATATTTAATTATGCGTTTAGACAAATTTTTAAAAGTTTCAAGATTAATAAAAAGACGTACAGTTGCAAATGACGTTTCCGATCAGGGAAGAGTTTTTGTGAACGGAAATCCCGCAAAACCTTCTAAACAGTTAAAAGAAGGCGATATTATAAAGATTGAACATTTCAATAAATCGGTTAGTGTTAAAGTTATTCGAATACCGGAAGGCAATATTTCCGTGCAAGAGGCAGCTTCCTTGTATGAAGAAATAAAATAATATTGCATTTTCTGTGTTCGAAATCTACAATAATATTCAGATATTAGAGTAATTTTTTGAGGAGATTATTATGAAAAAATTCATATCATCAGGCTTGTTGGTTTTGAGTCTGACATTTGGTTCGGCTTTGGTTTCTGATTTCGGATTCTGTAATTGTGCAAATGCTGCTGTAAATAAAACTGTCAAAGCAGACATTCGTTCTATTAGAATTCCTGCAGGAACAACAATGAAAATGGAAATTTTAGAACCTGTATCATCGCACGCAGGCAGTATAGGTGATGAATTTTCCGCAATGCTTAAACAGGACATTGCAATAAACGGTCAAATAGCATTACCTGCAGGGACTATTATCAGAGGTACAATAAATAAACTAACTCCAAGCAAACGCCTGTCCAGAAGCGCTGTATTGTATTTCAGTTTTGACCACGTAGTGACACCTACAGGCAAACAAATCCCCGTTAATGCGGGTCTTTATAACTATAAAGAATTGACACTAGACGGCGGTGTGTATGACGGAGGCAACTATGGTTATGCAATCCAGCAAAACTGGCAAAAGACCAAAGATATTTTCCACAAAACAATAGAATGGGGCAAAGGTACAGGCGACAATATGCAGTATCTTTGTGTACCGTTAGGTGCGGCAGGCGGTGTAATAGGCGGTGCTGCTTATTATGTCGGTATGGCTGTTGCTGATTTATTTATGAAAGGCAATGAGGTTGACTGGCTGCAGGGTAAAGAATTTGAAATCATGCTGACACAGCCTCTGGATATCCCGCTGCACTAATCCTGCTAAGCATTAATTAGATACATACAAAACAAATAGTTATGTTACTAAGTCATTATATAAAACTAATACAGCTTATATTTAACAAAAAATATGAAGAAAAATCAGCTGCAGTATTGATTAAACAAAATGCTGTTATATCTGTAGCCGAGTCCTGTACGGGAGGATTGCTGAGTTCTCTATTAACGGATGTTTCAGGAAGCTCGTCATATATAAAAGCAAATTTTGTTACTTATGCAAATGAAGCAAAGATGAAATATCTCGGCGTAAAAGAAGATACTCTGAAAAATTTCGGTGCTGTAAGTGCGCAGACCGCTTCCGAAATGACAGAAGGGCTGCTTAAAGAAACTTCATCTGACTATGCAATAGCTACAACCGGTATTGCCGGTCCTGCAGGCGGTACAAAAGATAAACCTGTAGGGCTTGTGTATATTTCTATTGAGTCAAAAAAAGAATCAAAGGTGTATAAATATAATGTAAACCCGAAGTATCCGAGATTACTGATTAAATATATGTTTGCCAAACATGCAATAAAACTGTTGGCAGAATTTTTGGAAGGAAAAACAAAATGAAAAGAATTACACTTATACCGGGAGACGGAATAGGTCCGGAAATAAGCAATGCTGTAACTAAAATAATAGAGGCTGCAGGATTAAAAATCGACTGGGATGTACAAACAGCCGGTGCTGATGTTGCAGAAAAAGAAGGCTCACCGCTACCTCAAAGAGTCATAGATTCAATAAGACAGAACAAAGTTGCACTGAAAGCTCCTGTCACAACTCCGATAGGAAAAGGGTTCAGAAGCGTAAATGTAGCATTAAGAAAAGAACTGGATTTGTATGCAAACATACGTCCCTGCAGGAACATAGAAGGAATAAAAACGCCTTTCGATAATGTTAATCTTGTCGTAGTAAGAGAAAATACAGAAGATTTATACGCCGGAATTGAACGACAAATAGACGATGATACAGCCGAATCCATAAAAATTATCACAAGAAAAGCATCAACAAGAATAGTGAAATATGCATTTGATTATGCGCTCAAATACGGCAGGAAAAAAGTCCATGCGGTAACAAAAGCTAATATCTGCAAATTGTCGGACGGGCTGTTTCTGGAATGTGCCAGACATGTTGCAAAAGATTATCCTCAAATAGAATACAAAGAAATTCTTGTAGACAATCTTTGTATGCAGCTTGTACAAAATCCCTCGCAGTTTGATGTACTGGTTTTACCGAATTTATACGGAGATATAGTTTCCGATTTGACGGCCGGATTGATAGGCGGACTGGGTGTTGCTCAGGGTGCAAATATAGGAACAGAATGCGCTGTTTTTGAACCTGTTCACGGTTCTGCACCTGATATAAAAGGACAAAACAAAGCTAATCCTACTGCGCTTTTGATTTGCGCTGTTAATATGCTCAAGCATATCGAAGAAAATGAAACGGCACAAAAAATAGAAAATGCTCTTTACAATGTTATAAAAGAAGGCAAAGTCTTAACAGCAGATCTTGGCGGAAATGCAACTACAACAGAATATACCAGTGAAGTTATAAAACACCTTTAATTTTTGCAATAAAAGAAGCAGACTGAAAGAAAATTGCCACCAAAACCATCAATAAAACAAGAAATACCATTATTTTTTCAGGAAGCAAAAAATCTCTTCTTTTGCTGTTAGAATTTGAAAAAGTGTAATATGGTATTTCTATAAAATTGAGTCCCAAGCTGACTGCGTGTTTATAGTCATCTTTTGCTTTTTCATCTTCATCATTTAAAAAATACAAATACCCTCTCTGGTAATACAACTCCCAGATATCACCTTTTTGGGAAATTTCATTACTAAGTTTATTTATTTCCTCATTATATTTTTTATATTTCATATCGTCAACTGACTCCTACTACTTGTTGAACCTGTGCAATAAACAAGTTCGTTGTTAAAAAATAAGTCCGGCACAGCCAACAAGTGCATGGGATCACTTCCGTAAAATGCTAGACTGGCTGCAACATCGGCTGAGCTAGAGCGAAGCCTGATGTTATGCCCCTACCTGGTGGCGTCATTTGCACTCCGTGTACACTCCTACAAGCGAGGCCGCCTGAGACATCATAAAAAACCTTGAATTTAAAAGCCTATTGACCATTGAAAAGGTTTTTGAGATGACTGTGCAATTTTAGCAGCTGAAGTATTTTTAACAGGAGCTGCTGCAGGCGCACTCTTAACCTCTATAACATTTTTAGCCTTTTGAAGCAAATGCTGCTTTTGCATAGCCTTATCAACATTATAATATGACTTAAGATAATCAAGTTTATTTTGCAGCTCTACATTTTCATCATTTAAAGACAAAACCTGCTTTCTATACTTGTTCAGAGTAATTTCGCTTGCCGTAACAAAATAATAACTTACTGCAGAAAGCAGAATAAAAAATACAAGTATTGCACATAGAGTCTTATTAACCCTGGCAATAGCCATCTCTTTATAAGTTTTATGAGTCGGGAAATAACCATCAATAACCGGATTTATCGGATTTTGAGAATTTTGATAATTATACTGATTATACAAATGTCTCTGACTGTTCTTAGTGTCAATTACAGGTCTTGTCAATTTAGTTCTCCCATGACGAAATTTTTTTTGCACCCCTCAATTTTGCCGATCTTGATGGAGGGTTCTCCTTAATTTCTAATTCTGATGCCGTTATTGGCTTCTTGTTAATTACTTCAAGCATTGGAGGCTTGCAGTGACAAACCGGATCAGTCGGCTTGCAGCGGCATTTTGACGCATAATACTTGAAACACTGTTTAACAAGTCTGTCCTCTAAAGAGTGAAAACTTATTATACTAATTATAGCACCAACAGATAATAAAGTAAGCACTTCATTTAAAGTATTTTTAATATTTTGTAATTCTTGGTTCACTTCAATCCTAATCGCCTGGAAGGTGCGGGTTGCGGGGTGAATTTTCTCTTTTGTTTTTGGTACTGCATTTTTTATTATATCGGCTAATTCACACGTAGTTTCAATGTTTTTGCTTTTACGATAATTTACAATATTTTTTACAATTCTTTTGGTAAATCTTTCTTCACCGTATTCACTGATTATTCGAATCAAATCCTCTTCTGAATACCCGTTTACGACATCATATGCACTAAAATCCGAATCCTTGTCAAAACGCATATCTAAAGGCGCATCTTTCATAAAACTAAATCCGCGTTCTTGTTTTGTAAGCTGATGATAAGATGCACCAAGATCAAAAACAATTCCTCCGGTGATTTGATTTATTCCTAAACCTTGTAAAACTTTCTTAATATTAGAGTAAGACGCCTTAACTATTGTTAAATTTTTGTAATCTTTTAAACGTTTTTCGGCTGCTTCAATAGCATCAGAATCAATATCAAATGCAATCAATCTGCCATCCGGCTGAATTTTACGAAGTATCAGCTCACTGTGTCCGCCGCCGCCCAATGTTGCATCCACATATATTTTTCCCGGCTTGCAATCCAGCATATCAACGGCTTCATTTGCCATTACTGTATAGTGCTCAAATTCAGGATCTTTATATCTGCTTTCCATTACTATATTGTATATTAAACAAAAACTTTAATTAATTTCAGGATTTATAAAAAAGTCATTGCTGATATAATCAGTTTTCACATTGTTTACTGAAGCTTTTGTTTTTGTTAATGATGAAGACGGCAGTGCTGATTTTTTGCCTATTGAATAAGCAAGAGCTTTTTTTATAGGACTTTTAGACATTTGATTTTTCTTATCAATTTCTTCCAGCTCCTGCTGAGTTTTTGCGGTTAACGGTACACCGACAACTTCTCTTGAAATCGAGTCATTAATAGAAGACGTTAACGCCGTAAGTGTAAATGCACCTGTCAGGCTTGAGTTGCACAATTTTGAAAGAAGATTGTGAACAAAAGCCATTATATAAGCAGAAACGCTAATTCTGGAAATTTCCTGAGCTGCACGATTTTTAGCACTCTTGCTTGCATCTTTTTTATTGTCATTACTGTACTGCATAGTAAGATTATATGAATCTGTAATCAAGAATAATGTTGTAATAGCTCGTGAGAGATTTATATTTGTTTGTGCCAGTATATTCCCGTCATATTCAAGCTGCTTTTCACCATCAGCTTTCATTACCGATTCCATAAGGATTTCTTTTGCTTTTTGTATTTGTTTTTCAGTAAGCTTACCGTTTTTATCCGGAGTTATGCCTTCTCTTTGCAAATGTTTATCAAACCAGAGCAGGATATTTTTTACACCCTGTATGTCTTCTTTATTCTTATTTTTTATACTCTTAAATTCTGCAAATATTTTTAAGAGTTTTTCTTCTGCTGAATAAGGTGATTTGTCCCAGGCCTCTAGCTTAAGTCTGTCTTTATAAAATTTTATAAATTTTTCAAGTCTTATAAAATTACGCATATTTTCTTCGTTAGGCAATTTATTACCATCAAATTTTTCTTTTTTCCAGGACAATTTTAACTTATTAAATTCATCATCAATTTTATTTATATCAGTTAAATTCATACCTTGTTTGAGTTCATTTAGCTCATCATATAGAGAGTTATCTTTTTTGTTAGAAATTGTATAATATATTGTTTTAATAAGCTTTACTGTCGATTTATATAGATTATTAACAAATCTGACCGGCACCAAAATGCTTGTTATAAATTTTCCAGCTATTGTATCTTTTTTTCCGAGAGGAATTTTGTCTATCTCTGACGATGCCATCAAGTCATCGATATTTTCCGGAATTACAATTTTTTGTGATTTTATATAATCAGATTTCCTTACTGATTTCATTATAGTTTCTTTGACAGTTGAGGCGGTTTTAGAATCAGTATTTTCCAAAATTTTTAACAGGTAAGAAACTTTTTCTTTGTCTATAAAATTTTCCGCTTTAGACAATGCATTTAAATTTAAAGCTCCCTTGAATGACGGCAAAACGGAAGAACTATTCTGTAATTGAGCATCTGGTTGCTGTTTTGCAGCAAAAGAAGAAAATAGTTCTTGGTTCGCACGTGTTTTATTATAAAAAGTACTTAAAGACGCAGATTGTAAAGCAGTTGGAGAATCTTTTTTCTTAACGCTTGTTAAAAGTCTGCCTATTGAAGCAAGCACCCCTTTCTTTTCAGCCATTTCCTGCTCCATTTTATCCAACTTTTCTTTATTAGATGGCATTATTGGCTTTCCGACAAGTTTTCTTCCCAGAATTTCCGAAAAAGCAACTGTAGAACCGGATACAAACATTGCTGTAGAAAGACTTCTGTTAACAGCTGTTTCAAATGTACCGAACAACAGATTCTGAATATACATATTCATACCGATTCTCGAAAATTCCTGCGCGACACGTGATTTTCTTTGATTTACAGCCTCATTTTTATCATTTGAATATCTCATTGTTGTATTGTATGCGTCTGTACCAAGAAAATAAGAATAAACAATACCTGAGATAAGTCTGTTACCTATCATTAAAGAGTTGGAAGAATATTTACCCTTATTGGGGTCAACTACTTTATTTCTTCTTCTGTTAATTTTGCTGTATAAAACATCGTCAGGTATTAAAAAATTACTACTCTCATTAAACCTCGGATGACCTGTCATTTTTCTGTAGCCGTTTTCCCAAATTTCATGGGACTTAAATAATCCCTCTAAAGCAGCATAGTTCTTTAAAATACGGTCTCTTTCATATCTTTTTTTCAAAACAGGCGAGTCTTTAGATAAAAATAATTTTTCTCCCCAATGGTATAACGCTCTGAGAGGAGACAGAAGCTGATTCACAAATTTAGCGGCTATAGTTTGTTTTGGCAGGTAAATCAGTTTCTCTCCATTGCCGTCTTTAAGAATCTTTAAAATATCATTACCAATGCCGTTTTTTGTTCTAAAATCAGCATTTTCTGGCTTAATAACATAATTTACAAACTCATTTTTTATTTTTGTATATGTATTATATTGCACATCACTAATATGCATTAGTGAATCAAACACTTTATTTTTCAAATTATCAGGAACAACTTTTACAACAGGTTTGAATGCCTTTTTTATACCGTCAAATGCAAAACCCTTGAAAGAAACCTGCGTGTGTACGCCTCCTTGCAAGGGTTTTTGTATAATATTGTACTCTGTATTATTATATTTGCCTGAGTTTAGCGAACTCCATTTCGCATAATCTCGATGGCGAAATTCTTTTCGCTTTAAACCGTATTGATTTTTTATGTCAATTTGTCCGGTTGTTATCACTTCATCTTTTACCTTTGAAAATATAATCTTAACCCGCTAAAAAAATTTTTTAAAGGGCATGTTAAAGCAATTAGCTTTCTGTTTATTTAAAGCTCCTAAAAATATTTTTTGCTAGCAAAATTAATTTTTGAAACAAAAAGTTAAAAAGACAAAAAACAAACAAAAAAAAACCGACTTACGCCGGTTAAACTTTACCACATATTAGAGAGAGGAATTAGAGAGAGAGAAATTTAAAACTTTTTTATTTCCTCTACTATATATGTTCCACTATGTAAAAAATTTATAACCGATTTAACATGAAATTTAATATTTCTTTACAAATAATAATAAAATAACAAAAAAATATTTTATGACTTTTATAAAAAGTAAAAAGGAGACATTATGCAAACCCCTTCATTTAAAGCACGTATATATGGATTAAACAGCAGTCTGCTATCTTCCGAATTTGAAAACAAAACCGAAACCGATTACAGACACTCCGTTAAGGTCTACAAGGATAAGGACACGGATCTTGATGTTTTTATTTTAAGCAAGGATGGAAATCCCAGCGTTAAACATCTAAATACCAGTATACTTCCAAAGAATGGTTCTTATACAATTGAGCAGTTGATAAAGATATTTAATGTTCTAAAAATCAGAGAAGCACAAAATATCGTGCTAAAAAAGAAACAAGATAAAATTGAACATGATTTTATAAATGATTTGCAAAAAATGGTTGAAGAAGAAGAACTGGAAAAAAGAAAGAAAAATGAAACTATAGTTTCATTTTTAGAAAATACAGATAAGATTTCTAAGGAAAATGCAAAGACACTGTTGAACCGAATCGAAACTATATAAAAAACGCTCCGCTTATTTAGATTAAGCGGAGCGTTAAACTTATAAACAATTATTATTCATTGTCTTTAGTTTTTTCTGGAATTCTCATTGCATAGAAAGATCTCCATACAAATATCAATGCAATAATCAGGAATATCCATCCTGCAATAGGAGCAACATGTCTGAATGATTCATTGATAGAGATTTCCATAGCCAACAAACCGAATAAAGTTGTGAACTTGATAATCGGGTTCATTGCTACTGAAGAAGTATCTTTGAACGGATCGCCTACTGTATCACCAACAACAGTAGCATCGTGTAAAGGAGTACCCTTTTCACAAAGATCACATTCAACGATTTTCTTAGCGTTATCCCAGCAGCCGCCGGCATTAGCCATAAATACAGCCTGGAACAAGCCAAATACTGCAATTGCAATCAGGTAGCTTACAAAGAATGCTACAGGAGCAACTGTTTTGCAACCAGGAGCCGACAGGCAAGCAAATGCTAAAGCAAATGCAAACAATGCTATGAAGATGTTAACCATACCTTTTTGTGCGTATTGTGTACAGATTTTAACAACTTCTTTAGAGTTAGATACGTTAGCTGTTTTAACGCTTTCATCATCAATCTTGATATGACGTTTGATGTATTCAACAGCTCTGTATGCACCTGTTGTAACAGCCTGCATAGAAGCACCTGAGAACCAGTAAATTACAGCACCGCCCGCTAAGAAACCGAGCAATGTATACGGATTAAGCACATTTAATACTGCTTCCGGTTCAATACCAAGTGTATTTTTGATTACAAGAATCAATGAGAAAATCATGGTAGTAGCACCAACTACTGCTGTACCGATTAATACCGGTTTTGAAGTAGCTTTGAAAGTGTTACCTGCACCATCATTTTCTTCCAATTGAGCTTTAGCTACATCAAAGTTTGGTTTGAAGCCAAAATCTCTTTCGATTTCCTCAGCAACGCCTTCTCTTTGTTCAATCAATGATAATTCATAAACTGATTGAGCGTTATCCGTAACAGGACCATAGCTGTCAACAGCAATTGTAACAGGCCCCATACCGAGGAAGCCGAATGCTACAAGACCAAATGCAAATACTGATGCATAAATCATAACAGTATCAGGTATCATTGTGCTGAAATAGTATGACAATCCCATCAAGAATACGATAACCATACCAATCCAGAAACCTGAGAAGTTACCTGAAACAATACCCGAAAGTATTGTCAAAGAGGCACCGCCTTCACGTGAAGCAGTAACAACTTCTTTTGTATGCAATGCATTAGGACTTGTAAATATTTTAGTAAATTCGGGAATCAATGCAGCACCTAAAGTACCGCAAGAAATAATACCTGCCAGCACCCACCAGAGGTTTTCTCCCATTGATGCCAATAACCATTTGCTGACACCGAATGTCATACAAATAGAAAGTATAGATGTTAACCAAACAAGGTTTGTTAACGGTTTTTCAAAGTCTAATTTTTCAGCTTTACCAAACAATGCCTGTGTCAGACCTGTGTTAATCCAATAAGCAACAACGGATGTCACAATCATAAGGAATCTCATTGTGAAAATCCATGTTAACAATTGAATTTGATACTGCGGGAATACGCCCAGCAGAATAAATGAAACAAGAGCAACACCTGTTACACCGTATGTTTCAAAGCCATCTGCTGTAGGTCCGATAGAGTCACCTGCATTATCACCTGTACAATCAGCAATAACGCCCGGGTTTCTCGGGTCGTCTTCTTTAATTTTGAACTGAATTTTCATCAGGTCAGAGCCGATATCTGCAATTTTTGTAAAGATACCGCCGGCTACACGAAGTGCGGATGCACCTAGAGATTCACCGATTGCAAATCCGATAAAGCAAGCACCGGCAAGTTCACCGGGAACAAATAATAAAATAATGAGCATCATAATAAGCTCAACGCTTACCAGTAATACACCGATACTCATACCTGCTTTTAAAGGAATGTTCAAAACTTTCAACGGTTTAGCTTCCAAAGAAGCAAAAGCAGTTCTTGCGTTTGCAAGTGTATTCATTCTGATACCAAACCATGCTACACCGTAAGAACCCAAAATACCGATTACAGACCAGGCAAGGATAATCAATACACCTTTAAGCCCCATGTGCTGCAAACCGCCAAAGTAGAATGCAATACACGCACCAATCAGTATTTCTAATGCGAGTAAAAATTTACCCTGTTGAATAAGGTAAGTTTTGCATGTTTCAAAAATTGTATTTCCGATTTCAGCCATTGCTGAATGCACTTTGTAATTTTTGACTTTAATAAACTCAATTAAGCCAAAAATCAAGCCTAAAACGGAAATAGCAATACCAACCAGCAGCAGATTAAAACTGTGCGGGTCGCTGGAAAGATTTGGTACAACCAAATCGGCTTCCCCTGCGATTGCAGAGTTGGCTGCAATAAGTAATGCAGAAACACCAAGTGCTGCACCTTTAAGCAGACCAGACCATTTTTCTAAGATAGCCATTTTTTCTCCCTTGTCCTATTCCATCAAAAGGACCTTTTCTACACATACCCTAATTGTACATAAAACACTCATTTTAGCAAGAACTTAATACTACAATTTTATAAAAAATTACTGTCATCAATTACTTGAAGAGAATCTTTCTTTACAGGCAGTAGAGATTGCCTGATTAAAATTGACGCAACTTTAATTTTTCCGTTTAGTTCATTAGCAATTTTTAAATCATATTTGTTATACATATTTTTTATTTTTAAAACTTCTATATCATTAAGTGTATTTAACAACAATAGGGTATACCTATCAGGCTTCATATTTTTATCTCTGTATACAAGATGAAGAAATCCTGAAAAATCCAACTCGTTTACAGAACAACATGGATTATGCCCGGGTTTTAATTCGTCCAATGCTGCAAGTAACAGATGGGCGGCACAATTCTTCTTATGTTGGGTATCTGCTTTTAAATAAGTCAATGAAGCATAACATAACCTGAGTGGCTTAAATACATCGGGAAATTCCTCATCCATTTTATAAAAATCTATAGCGGTAATGGTATTATCCTTAGAATTCACAATTACATTATTCCAGCTACAATCAAAACCCATGTTATTTTTATTGGCCGTACAAATTTGCCTGAAAAATTTTTGAAATGCTGTAACCGGCATATTGTCAAGCATCACATCTATTTCTGACTGTTTAATTTTATATCTGTTTTTTAAACCGGGCAAAATGTAGGGAGGATAGCCTTCAAAGAACTTCATTACGGTCGCACCATTCCCTAGTTTTGCAACTACATGATTAATTCTGTCCGAGTCTGTCAAGCTGAACGATACGGGTCTGCTAATTTTATTTTTATTCTTATTTAAAACTCTTACGCAGTATCCAGTGTCCTCGATTTTGTATACAGTTGCTTCACTACCTGAGCCCAGATAATGTGATGGGTTATTTACGGCATCTGTAATTTTTGCAAAAATCACATCCTCACTTTGTGATAACAAATCATTTTTTGAAAAAGAAATAGTATCATTTTGCAGTAATTTACCTGTACCTCTAAAAGATACATTAAACGCTATGTGCGATAAATAATAATCCTTACAAGGTCTGCTATAAAGTGTATTAAAATTTTTAAGACAATTTACTTTCACAAAATTTACAATGCATCAAAAAGCAAAAAATTGCTTAACATTTTAAAAAACATTAGTTTTTGTAATATTTTTAAACTTTGTAATACTTCCCTGAAATAATAAATCAATTGTTCCTACAGGTCCGTTACGATGTTTAGCTATAATAACTTCTGCCTTGCCTCTGTTTTCGGTATCTTCCTTGTTGTAATATTCATCACGGTATATAAACATTACAATGTCTGCGTCCTGTTCAATAGCACCGGATTCTCTTAAATCTGAAAGCATAGGCTTTTTGTCAGTGCGCTGTTCAACTGCACGTGAAAGCTGAGACAATGCAATTACAGGCACACTCAATTCTCTCGCAAGCCCTTTTAGACCTCTTGAAATACTTGATATTTGCTGGTTTCTGTCATCTCCGTTGCCCGAACCTTCCATAAGCTGAAGATAATCAATTACAACAAGCCCGAGTTCTTTTTGTTCCATAGCAAGTCTTCTGCATTTTGCTCTTATATCCATAACACTTGCACCAGCGCAATCATCAATAAAAATAGGCGCATCAGCAAAAAGATTCATTGCCGTAGTTAACTTTTCCCAGTCTTTTGCCTGCATATTTCCTGTTTTTAATTTTTGTGTATCAACTTCTGCTTCAGAACATAACATACGCTGAACCAGCTGTTCTTTAGGCATTTCCAAGGAAAAAATTGCAACAGGTTTTCTTGCTTTCAATCCAACATTCTGTGCAATATTTAATGCAAAAGCAGTTTTTCCCATAGACGGTCGTGCAGCAAGAATAATCAAGTCGGACTTTTGCAATCCGGATGTCAAAGCATCCATATCGTAAAAGCCGGTAGGAACTCCAATAAGTTCATCTCTGTGTTCATAACGATATGAAATCTGTTCATAACTTGTTAATACCAAATCTTTTACAGAAACTAAGTCTGATGTATTTTTTTGTTGTGCTATGTTAAATATTAATTTTTCCGCACTATCAAGAGTAGCCTCGGTTGAAGAATTGTCATATGCCATCTCGACTATCTCGGAACCGGCATTTATCAGCTCTCTTTTTATTGCTTTTTCCTGAACTATTTTTGCATAGTATTCAATATTTGCAGTTGTAATAACGTTCATGGCAAGGTCGTTTATATAGGCTCTTCCGCCAACTTTTTCAAGATTACCCTGCTCATTTAAAATTTCTGAGACCGTAACAATGTCAATTGCCTGATTTTTTGTAAAAAGTTCGACAATGGCATCATAAATAAATCTGTTTGCAGGTTTATAAAAGCTTCTGGAAGAAAGCATATCTGCAATTTTATTAAAACAAAGCGGATTTGTTAATACAGCACCAAGAATTGCTTCCTCTGCATCAGTATTTTGAGGAGGAATTCTCTGGATTTTACCCTCAGAAGTTTTTACCAGACTGTTTGCCAATTTTTAAAACCTTTCTTAAAGAATATTATATTCCGCTCAAAATTTTTATACACTAAAAATTAGTAAAATTTAACCTTTTGATAAAATTGCACAAAAGGACAGGCAATAGAGTGATTACATAAAGAAAAAATTAACACAAAATGATACAAAAGGGAGAAGAAAATGTTTAAAAAAATTATTGTACCCAAAGAAGAACTGCATTACAGAAATGACGGCATAGAAAATAAATACCTTATCAATGAAGGTAACAGAGCCTTGGGAATATTTGCAGCAACAGCAGGAACTGTAGTCCCAACTCAAATTTCTCCGCAAGATGTTTGCTTCTATGTGATTGAAGGCAGAATTGAAATAAACACAGATGACAAAAAATTTGAAATGGAAGAAGGCGACTTGCTATTGGTGCCAAAGACAAGCGCATTCACTCTTAATTTTTTAGAGGATACAAAAATTCTTACAGCAAGATTATGATATTAGCTAAAAATCATAAACATTGCCCAGTAATGCCTGATGTTGTCATCATCAGAAAACGGAAGCAGAAAATTCTTTTTAGACGGTCTAAACATTCGTCTAAAATCTCGTACTAAATCTTTTTTTAACTTTTTAACCCTGGACAAAACACTTGTTTTCATCATATTTTTCCTCGCCTACCTGCAATGCAAACTGAGCAAATAAATCACAATAAACCATATAAATATAAAAAATAACAAACGGAAGCAATAAACCAAAAATCTGGGCATTTATCAATATGACTGAAAGTATAAATCCACAGAAACCTACTAATAAACAATCAAAAACAAGTACAACATATCCTGATATATTGTTTTTAATTAAATCAAATGCCTTTTTCAGATTAAAGAAAGATTTAAACCTGAAATCCAGTGCAAAATTTAATGCAAGCATAATATAAAATACCGCATACAAAGTAATAAGTATAAAACCTGCAAATAAGAATGGTATAGATTCAAGAGATAAAGACATTGGAGCAAAGAGCATTATAAATCCAAATACCAGCAAAAACGGCAATAGTAAAATCAAAGAAGCAAGATATGCTTTAAAACCTATGTATAAATAATACGAACAATACTTCCATGAAGCAAGACGGCCTTTAAAATGTACAATTCTGTTGTGTAGTGTCTTAAAAAAATACCCGCGTACAATAAAGGCAGTAACAGCAGCTAATATTGCGCAAAAACTGACAAGATAATAATTTATTGGATTAAATAATAATCTCTGTATTCCCGGCAAAATATACATAAAGCACGGAATAAACATCAACAAGCCGCCTATAAAAATTTTATTTATCCATTTTTTATCCTGCGGCACAAAAGAAAACGCCTGCTTTAGACTAATACCCATTAGCACGCTCCATACAAATTATAAATAATAAACACACTATCATTGTAGCACTTTTTTGTACAAAATGATAGTGTGTTTATTAAAATTTTTTATAAATTTCTATCTCTGTAAAGCCAGAGTCTTTTGTGCAAATTGTCCAATCATATTAAACATTGTAACAACCATTGCAAAAGACAGAGGAGCCAAAACAATTACTAAAGCTATCATAAATAATAAAAGAGCAACAAACATTACTGATTTAAACAGCATTGCCCCTATAAGTGCACAAATTACAGCAATAATACTAATCGGTATTATATATACAATCTGAACTACTATAATCATAATAAAAAGTATTACAAAATTGATAGCTTTATCTTTTGAATTTATCAAACTGTACGCCTGTTTAAAATCAATCATCGACAAAATTTTATTGTCTTTCGCAAAATTAATCATCATAAGAATAAGAAATAATGAACAAACAAATGACAAAAGATTTATCAACAAGCTGGATATAAACGGAACTGATTTAGCAAAAAGTAAATGCACAATTATTTCACCGGCAACAAAGAAAGCAAAAAATAATATTAATCCGACTATATACTTAAATCCCGTTACAAAAGATTTGCTGCCATGCTGAAAGATATTTCCCAATTCTTCTTTTCCGTTTATAAGCCTGTTTAAATACTCCATTAAATACCCGAATGTGACAAAATTCAAAATCGGAATGCCGGAAACAAGCCCGCCTAAAAACATTCTAGCAAAACCGCCATCTCTATTCCAGGGTGCTTTAAAAGCTTTTGCAATATCTATACTCATTCGTAAACTCCTATCTTAATTAAACAAGAGTTATATTATAGAATTATATAAGTTTTGTCAAGTTTGCCATCTCAATTGCAGTTTTTGCAGCTTCAGAGCCTTTATTTCCTGCCTTTGTACCGGCTCTTTCAATGGCTTGTTCAAGGTTATCTGTAGTAAGCACACCGAATATAACAGGAATACCGGTTTTTAAAGCTACCTGAGCAATACCTTTAGATACTTCAGAAGCAACAAATTCATAATGATCCGTTGAACCTTTGATTACTGCACCCAGAGTAACAATTGCATTATATTTTCCTGTATTTGCAGCTTTTTGAGCGACAAGCGGAATTTCAAAAGCACCTGGTGTCCATATAACATCAATAGTATCTTCTTTTATACCGTGTCTTACAAATTCATCTATTGCACCGGCAAGAAGTTTTGAGCCGATAAATTCATTAAATCTGGAAATTACTATACAAAATTTTTCATTATCAGTTGTAAAACTGCCCTGTATTACATTAGCCATCGTTTTTCTCCTGTCACATTTTTAAATAAATATTACAATACAAATTATTTGTTTAAAAGTCTTATTGTAGTAATTTTTACAAAATTACCCGATTATCAGACTGCCGGCTAATATAAAAACTCTTATGTACGGGCAAAAATTTTTATAGTTGTCACATTTACGGAGAGAATTTATGTCATATCTGAAAAAAAACACAAGACTGCTTTTCAGTATTTTCTATTTATTTTTTATTTATGGAATTTTAATAGCTTGTATAACAAGTTTTTTATAAATTTATTAAGAAATATTAAAATTAAAATTTCTGTCTATTATTAAGTTTACGGGGATATCAAAAAAAATAGTGGCAAAAAATTTTATTTTTGAATTTAATAATATACAAACACAAATGGTCTCATAAAGAAAGGGAAAGGAGTAAGCATGCCTGTAGATAAAGTCATGTCAAACAGTCCGTTTGCAAAAATGCAACAGATTACAAAGTCTCAGACAGTAAATCCGCAGGGAATTTCTGCACAAACAGCTACGCCAGCAACGTCTCGGCAAACAAAAAGCCAAAATATCAAAACACCTATTGTCGTTGGTGCGGTAGCTCTGGCGGCACTTGGTTTAACAGCTTATGTAAAAAGAGATAAAATCGGTCAACTGTTAAAAAAGGGCGGCAAACAAAGCACTGAAAAATTACAACAAAAAATCACGCAGCTTAAGGATAAATACAGAGCGGATGCACAGAGAGTTCTTAGGGAAAACATGGACGGCAACATAGTAAAAATTGAAAACATCGAACCTGCAGCTGCTATACGCTCAGCAAGCCCGACAGAAGAAAACAAATTCCACCAGGCTGCCAGCTGGATTGAAGAAGCCTATTTGGCAGGTTACTCAAAAGCAGAGTTGGAAGACGGAAAAAATATACTCAATTATATTCACACAAGAATAGGAGCAGAGAATAACACTCTTGCTCAAATGTATGCGCAAATGCCTAAAGAAGAAGCAGAAGTAAGAATCCAGCAGTTTGCAGCAGAAGCAATAAGCAAAGATACTCACACAGGTATGACTCCGTCAGAATTTATTAAAGATATGTGGGATGTAATTATACCTAAAGCAAAAGCAGATCTTGAAGCATTGAAATAAAACGAAAAGCGGCAGAAATAACTCTGCCGCTTTTATATTTTTCCTTATTCTTAAATTTTATTTGTAGTAAAATATTCTCTTATTGCAGCTTCGTCTTTTACAAGCTGTGATTTTAATTCAGGTAAAGACGCAAATTTTGTTTCGTTTCTAATTTTTTTGCAAAAATAAATTTTTATATCTTTATCATAAATATTTTCATTAAAATCAAAAATATGGGTTTCCAGCAACAGCTCCCTGCCGCTAACAGTCGGTCTTGTACCAAGATTAGACATTCCATTATATTTTTGTTTGTCTAGTTCAACAACTACAGCATAAACTCCATTGTGGGGTTTAATAATATTTTCCGGATATCTTATGTTTGCAGTTGGATAAGATAATGTCCTTCCTATCCTTTTTCCTGTAATGACACGTCCTTTTATATAAAAATGACCACCAAGCAAATTAGGAATATTTTCCGTACAGCCATCTTGAATTAACTGTCTTATTTTTGAACTGCTAATAAGAGTATTGTTAAAAGTTATTGGAGGAATTTCAAAAAATCTGTAGCCAAAATCATTCTGATAAGCACGCAAAAAATTTGCATCACCCTGTTTATTTGCACCAAAGTAATGGTTAAAACCTGTTGTTATAAACTTAGGAGAAAGATATTTAACCAAAAAATCTTTAAGATAATCGTAAGCAAGAGCATCAGCAATATTTTCATCAAAATCAAGCACATATGCATAATCAATGCCCTGCTGTTCTATTAGTGAAAGCCTGTCTTCAAGCGATAAAATATACTGAGGAGTTCTGTTTTGAAGATAGCATAACGGATGTTCTTTAAAAGTAACCACTGCTGAACTCAATCCATTTTGTTGTGCAAGATTTACAGTATTTTTTAAAACAACTTTATGTCCCTGATGCACGCCGTCAAAAAAGCCGAGACAAATTGATAAATAAGGATTATGATTTAAATCATTATAAATTTTCATGGCCATACAATTATAATATAAAAAATAATTTTAGATTTTAAATTATATTGTATTGTATGGTTATAAAAGTATATAAAATTTATTACTAAAATCTTAACAAATAATAGATGACCGGCCCCCAAATGCAATAACTATACGATATAGACATGTTAAGAAAAAGTAATATTAGTTAACATATTATTCGTTGTATTTGCATAATACTCAAATAAGTGTTATAATAATAATGTTATTAATGTTTCGGCTAGTGTAAAAACCTTACGAGGGTCGGGATGTAAGATTGAGTCTTATGGCTTATTGATTACAAAACCCCTCGTTTTTTTTATGCTTTTTAGTTTTTATGTGTATAGATATTTGCGTATCTTAAACAAATAATATTTACAAAACTAATCATTATATTGCTAAAACATTAAAAAATTTCTATAATAAGTATTGAAAGGTTATTAATTTAAGTATCTCGTAAAGAGGTACTTTTTTTATGTTACACTGGAGAAATGCAGCGATTTAGAATTTATTTGACCCTGGCAATATTTATTATATTCATCTCTGCCGCATCAGTATATGCGCAGCAGACAATAATTACTATGCCTTCATCTGATGTATTGCCGGGCGGAGAAGTAATATTAAAACAATCCAACAGATTCAGCCCGTTTGACAGTGGATTTGTCTCATTAACTCCGCAACTTATAATAGGTACGGGTAAGAATACGGAAATTTCAATCGGAGCCGGTACAAATATACAAAGCAAAGATACCTCGGTAAAGCTTAATTTGACAGCAAAAAAAGTTTTTAAAATAAAAAAATCTTTCCGACTTACTGTAGGTGGTAATTTAAATCCGTCACTTACAGAAGGCAAAAACCCTGATAGTATGATTTATGCCCACGGTTCATACCTTTGTAAAAAGACAAGGACAACTCTTACAGCAGGCGGTTTTGTCGGAGGGCAAGGACAGATGCCTTCTTTAACAGGAGCAATGCTTGGTATAGACCAAACAATTATACCGAATAAACTAAGAATAGTAGCTGATTATGTATCAAGAGACGAATCATGGGGCTCGTTTGCAGCAGGTTTAAAAATCAGGCCGGAGCCGACAACATCCATAACTACAGCTGTAATTATTCCAAATAACAACGAAGACAGAATTGCATTTTCTGTATCTATTTCAAAATATGTAGGAAAAATTATACAAGAACCACTAAAAAAAGAATCCGAAGAAAAGGAGGAACTATAGTATGAAAAAAGTATTAGTAATCTTTAGTATTTTTTGTGTATTTATGAGTATTTCTCTTATTGTTATGGCAGATAACGATGATGATTTTGTTTACAACATTATTACAAAAAACTGTCAGAATGCTGATTTGGAAAAAAGAAATTTTGAAGGTATGAATCTTGAAGGCTACAACTTTGAAAAAGCAAAACTCGACAGAACAAACTTTAAAAAAGCTAATCTTAAAAATGCAAATTTTAAAGGAGCCGATATAGAAAATGCTTCATTTGAAGGTGCAAATCTGGAAAACGCAAACTTTGAAAATGCTGATTTGGAAGAGAGCACTCTGCTAAATGCAAATATTAAAAATACAAATTTTAAAAACACAGAGTTGGAATACGCAATCTGGATAGACGGAAAAGTCTGCGGTGCCGGTTCGGTCGGCTCATGCTGGTAAGACATCAAACATTTATAATATCTTAACACCTGTTCTAATTTGTTTCCTGTATAATAAAAGCACTCTGAATAAGAAAGGATAAAAACTTGGAACAACTTCATTCATTTATAAGCTATTTTTCTAAACTATTTGTAACACTGGATGCTATTGGACTGGCACCTGTATTTATTGCGCTTACTGCGCATACTAAAGATAAATGGCGCAATATTATGATGAATAAGGCTATTGTCATTGCTTTTTTTATCCTGATATTTTTTGCATATACCGGTTCTGTTGTACTTGATTTACTGGGTATCAGCCTGACTGCTTTAAAAATTGCAGGTGGGATTTTACTCTTAATAATGGCTATTGACCTCGTTCTTGGTAATCCTGAGCCGGCTATGAATAATGAAAACAAAGAAGAACGAAAAGAATCATTAAAAAGAACGGATATTTCGGTTTTCCCTCTTGCAATTCCTTTACTATCCGGTCCTGCAACTATTACTATGCTGACAATATGTATGAAAAACGCTCAGGGTAATGCTATTGACCGTTCGCTTATAATTGCCGCATTGTTTTTCAATCTTGTTGTATGCTGGCTGATTTTAAAATTTGCTTCTAAAGTCAGTAAGATTCTCGGTAAAACAGGCGTAAGCGTTATTAACAGAATCGTCGGCATTCTGCTTGCTGCAATGTCTTGTGAGTTTCTTATGACAGGGCTTATAGAAATAATTAAAAGTGCCAGGTAATTAAAATGAAAAAAAAAGAATTAATAGAAAAAATTAATAAATTAAAAAATGAAAAAAATGCAATTATTTTAGCCCATACATATCAAAATGCAGAAATTGATGAGGTTGCAGATTTTTCCGGTGACTCTTTATATCTCAGCAGACAGGCTGCAAAAACTGATGCAGATATTATCGTGTTTGCAGGAGTATATTTTATGGCAGAAACAGCCAAAATATTATCTCCTAAGAAAACTGTTTTACTGCCGAATATTAATGCAGGCTGTGATATGGCTGACAAAATTAATCTAAAACAGCTGAGAGAATTCAAAGTAAAATATCCGGATATTCCTGTTGTATGTTATGTCAACTCAACAGCCGAGGTAAAATCAGAATCAGATATATGCTGTACAAGTGCAAATGCCATTAATGTAGTAAGGTCATTAAATACAAAAGATGTTTTATTTGTTCCAGACCAAAATCTCGGAACCTATGTTGAATCACAGCTTGAAGGAGTTAATGTAATAACATATCCGGGATACTGTCCGATTCATCACAGAATAACTACAGAAGATATTAAAGGACAAAAAACAGTGCACTCGAATGCAAAAATAATGGTTCATCCTGAGTGTACAAAAGAAGTAACGGCTATGGCAGATTTTGTCGGCTCAACAACGGCAATTATCAAAGCGGTCAAAGAAAGTAATGACAAATCTTTTATTATAGTTACGGAAAAAGGTGTTGTTGATAGACTGCACAGAGACTGCCCTGATAAAGAATTTGTTCTTATTAATGAAAAAGCTGTATGTGACAGTATGAAACTGCTGCATCTTGAAGATATATATAGTTCTTTGGTAAACAATGAATTTGAAATCAATGTTGATGAAACAATCGCAAAAAAGGCAAAGATAGCTATAGATAGAATGATTAAGGTTAATGCTTGAAACTTTGACAATATAATAGCTTTAATCTTTCAGTATTATATTGGTATTTCTTCCAAGAGTACAACAGCATCAACAGCAAGACACTTACCTTCGCCTATAGGACCCATCCACTCCATTGATTTGGCTTTAATTGAGACTTGATTTACATCAAGATTCAATACATTTGCAAGATTTTGCTGGATATCTTTTATAAACGGTCCCAATCTCGGCTGTTGTGTTTTAATTGTTGCATCAATATTATTTATTTTATAACCTTCCTTTACAATGAGATAAAGAGTCTGCGCCAGTAATTCCGTACTGTCGCAGCCGTAATACTGCGGGTCATTGTCAGGGAAGTGTTGTCCTATATCACCCAGTGCCAACGCTCCAAGCATTGCATCGATAATTGCATGACATAATGCATCAGCATCCGAGTGTCCCAAAAGACCTTTATTGTGGTCTATTTTTACTCCGCCGAGAATTAAGTCTCTTTCTTCAGCAAACTGATGTAAATCAAACCCTTGTCCTATTCTAAACCGCATATTTTTCCCCTATATACTTTTCAACAGCGTAAACAACACCGTCATTATCTACTGTTTCTGTTACATAATCCGCTATTTTTTTCAAATCTTCTGTTGCATTGCCCATTGCAACTTTAACCCCTGCCGCAAGAAGCATTTCTATATCATTATCCTGATCTCCGCAGGCCATAATTTCATCCTGTTTAATATTCCATAATTCAGAAAGAAATCTAACCGCATTTCCCTTTGTAGCTTCTGGATTGGAAAATTCACAAAAACGCGGAGTTGAACGAATTACATATAACTTTTCTTTATATTTTTCAGCCATCTCTTTTTGCAAATTTTCTATCAAATTAGTATCATCATCTATTGCAAGAATTTTATTTAAGCCGGTCAAATCAATATTATCGCAGTTTCCTATAATTTTATAAGACAAATTTCTGGCATCTACATACTGCTGTATAAGCGGGCTGTCTTTTTCCACCATAAGTTCGTCATTAATATATATATTAAAAAATATATTTCTTTTTTTGAGCTTCCGTATAACATCTCGGGCAAGTTCTTTATCCATAGTCTTTTCCCAGAGAGTATCAGTATTTCCGTAAATATTTTTAATCAGTCCGCCCTGATAGCAGATAGCAGGTGTTGTCAAACCTAATTCCCGTGCGATAAATTTTGTTGCAGCATACATTCTTCCCGTACAAAGAACAACTTTTATACCGTCATTGCAAAGTTTTTTCAAGGTGTTTTTTACCCTGTCTGTTGCTGTATAATCTTTTTTAAAAATAGTTCCGTCAATGTCCAGAACAAGCATTTTTATCATGTACTAAAGACTCTCTATACTGCATCGTGCCAGTGCACATATTGTCTTGGCATCATTAATTGTACCATTTTTTACAAGTTTGTGCACTTCACTTAACGGAAGTTCAAAATAATCCAAAACTTCGCCTTCATCCGGATTCGGAGAACCAAATGTTAAATCTGTTGCTTTAAACAAATACAGCTTTTCATTACAAATCCCAAAAGTAGTAAAAATATAACCTAAAGATTCCCAATTTTTGGCAACATAACCGGTTTCTTCTCTTAGCTCTCTTTTTGCAGCAAAAAGAGGATCCTCACCTTTTTCCAAACGCCCTGCAGGAAGCTCTGTCTGCACAGATTTAACAGCATAGCGATATTGTTTTACAAGCAGAACATTTCCATCACCTTTTAGTGCCAGAATAACGACTCCGCCGGGGTGGTGTATTATTTCTCTATGCCTTTTATATTCTTTTTCCCCATCAGAAAGGATTATCTCATCATCCGTTATATCAAAAATTTTGCCTTTGTAAACTGTTTTGGATGACAATGTTTTTTCTTCAAATCTCTCCATAAATTTACCTGATTGCGACTTTTATATATTTATCAAAAAATCCTTTATTTTCTGCGGGAAGCAAGATTATTTAAAACATCCTGCGGTGTAACATTATGCATTGCCATAAATGTAAGCATAAAATATGTCAGGTCAGCAGCTTCCCACTCTAATCCGTCACCTTTTTCAAAGTTTACGGATTCAAAAGCTTCTTCCATTATTTTTCTTTTTAGATAAAATTCATCTTTAAAAAGTTTTGTTGTAAATGAATTGTCTGGCAGTACTCTCTTTCTGTCTATTAACAGATTGTAAAGCTCATTTATTGAGAATTCTTTATCTCCGAAACAAGAATATTTGCCCAGATGACATGCGTTACCTTTTTGTTTAACAATAAACAAAAGTGCATCCATATCACAGTCAAAACGCGCAGTAACAAGCTCCTGAGTATTTCCTGAGGTTTCTCCTTTTACCCAGATTTGTTTTCTTGAACGGCTGAAGTATGTTCCTTTTCCTGTCTTTAATGCTTGCAAAACTGATTCTGGCGAAGAATACGCAAGAGTCAAAACCTGTTTTGTATCATAATCCTGTACTATTGTTGGCAGATAGCCGAATCTCTTTTCAAAGTCCAGACATTTTACAAAGGCTTCTTCAAGCTGAACTTTACCCGTATAAATACACATACCTAGCTGGGTTGAAACATTCATTTTTTGCAGCTGTACAATTTCTTCAACAGTAGAAATACCGCCTGCCGCCACGAGTTCTTTTGTGGTAGCACTTCTTATTTCTTTTATTGCTTCTATATCCGTTCCGCCCATCATTCCTTCTTTTTCAACAATAGTATACAAAAATCCGGAACAAAGATTGTTAAATCGCCTTACAAAATCCATAGGCGTTGCATCTGCTGTTTTTGTCCAGCCGTGAGTTGCGACTTTTCCGTCTTTTGTATCAATTGCAACAAGGACTCTGTCTTTAGGAAGTTTTGATAACAGGTCTTCATTTGCTGCAGTGCCTATTATTATTTTTTTTGCACCCATTGCGAGCATTTTTTTTGCTTTATCAACATCTCTTATTCCTCCGCCCACACGACAGGAAGCAATTTTACATATTTGAGATATCAGCTCTTCATTATTTCCGTTTCCAACCGCGGCATCAAGGTCTATAACGGCAATTTCGCCGAATCTTCCGTAATATTTTGCAAGTTCTAAAACATCACTGCGCTCAAGAACTTTTTCCATACCCTGTTTAAGCTGTACAGCTTTTCCGTTCATTAAATCTATACTTGGAATTATCATTTATTTTCCCTTTAAAATTATAATATTTTTTCTAACAGTTCGTTATATACATCAATTGTTATATGGCAGATTGCCAGACGTCTGTCTACAAGACTTTTTATGGTGGCTTCAAAGCATTTGAAAAGTGCTTTATCCAGTCCGTTGTATTCTTTTAATAATTCTAAGCATTGATGTCGAAATTCTTTATCCCTTGTCCTAGCTTCTATTTTGTCCGCAAGAAAAATAATCTTTTCAAAATCACTCATATTACATCTGCCAAGAGTATGCCACCTTATTGCATCAAGTATTTCTTGGTCTTCTATGCCGAATTGTATTTTTGCAAGATATGCACTGACAGGTGCGTGGAGAGTTTTGTAGTTTAAAAGTTCACAATCATGGACTTCCGGAATATGCTGATGAATAATCTCAAGAAGCTTTTCATTTGAAAAACATTTTGCCGCATCATGCAAAAGTCCTGTAATTCTTGCTTTTTCTACATCCATATTAAACATCTGTGCAAGTTCGACAGCCGCTTCCATTACACCTATAGAATGGATGTAGCGTTCTTCGTACAAATTTTCTTTCAGCCAGTTTTCAATTTCCACGATATTTTTATCTGTATAAACCATATTTATCAATATATTTTGCGACTCCTTCAGGAACCAGCGTTTTTATCGGAACGCTGTTATGTATATTTTTTCTTATTTGCGTAGATGAAATGTCGACAAAAGGCATTTTCATCATTCTGTAATTATAGCCTTTTTCTTTTAGCTTTTGCAAATATGTTTCATCTTCCTTCAGTGATTGCTCATCTTCTCTTACAAAAAGAACAAAATCAACAAGGTTCTTAAGTTTTTCTGTTTCATACCAGCTTTCGATATTTTTAAAAGCATCTGTTCCTATGATAAAATTTATCATTCCTTCAACAGGGTATTTTTCATAAATTTCTTCAACAGTAGGAACAGTATATGACAGGTCATCTCTATGGTATTCTATATCGCTTACTTCGATATAATCTATATCCTGCGCTGCTATTTCCGCCATATTCAGTCTGTGCTGAGAAAAAGACTCGTCATAACTCTTATGCGGAGGACGGGCAGCAGGAATCAAAAGAATCTTATCAAAGTCAAAGTTCTTTTTTGCATACTCACAGATTTTTAAATGTGCATTATGTATAGGATTAAAAGTCCCTTGAAATAGGCATAATTTCATAAAAAGACCTCGCTAATGCGGCATTGCAAAATTTTTGCAATGAACATCTTCTACAATTGCAAGCAGCTTGTTTATAAACTTTTTATATGCAGCTCTGTCAGCTTCGCCTGACAATACTATATCTGCCTTCATCGCTGTCGGGTGAATGTATATTTTTGCTTTTGAGGAGGCATTTTTATAAACTTCATCGGCAGAATCTCCTAAATCCCGTTCCTGTGCACGTTTATAAAATCTTTCTTTTTGAACATTGTGTGATACATCTACATAAATTTTAAAATCAAACGCATCAACAACTTTTTCTGTAAGTGTAAAGAGTCCTTCCGAAATAATAATTTTTGAAGGAACAGCTTTGGTTACATTGTCTTTTCTGATTGCTGTTCCTGACATATCATACTTTGGCAGATATACAGTATCACCGAACAAAAGCTGTTTTATATGCTTTTTCATCAGTTCAAGTTCAAGCGCTTCCGGTACATCAAGGTCATAATGTTTTGCAAATTCTGCGAAGCTCCCTGCTTTTTTCACCATTTCTGAACGGTCGTAATAATAATCATCGGTGTTTATTCTGGTAATAACATTTTCAAAACAGTATTCATCCGCAAATGCCTGAATTGTATTTATAATATCATAGGCTATTGTTGATTTGCCGCTTGCGGTCTCTCCCGCAATACCTATCGAACAGGCTCTTTTTATATTGCCAGATATAAATAAAGCAATTTTGTATATTGCGTTATTGCTTACTTTTTTAAATATTGAATCTTGTGAGTTCACCTCATCAAAGAAAATTTTATTCAGCCTTTGTTCTATATAACGGAGAAGGATTTTATCAGGGGTTTTCTGTAACCTTTGTTCTGGTTTTGTGATGAATTCCTGTGTTATTGTATTTTGCACGTTTTGAATTCCTTTTTGCTTTAGTAAAATTAAAACCGGACAAAAAATTTTTTGCCGGTTTTTTTATTTGTGTCAAATTTTCTTAACAATATTATTTTTATCATCAACTATAACAACGGAAGGCTGGAACTGGGCTTTTTCTTCGAGAGTCATCAGCGCATAAGAGACAATGATAACTTTATCACCCTTGGCTACTTTTCTCGCCGCAGCACCGTTTAAGCAGATATCTCTGTTTCCTCTTTTGCCTTTTATGACATAGGTCTGGAAACGTTCACCGTTGTTGACATCTAAGATATCAACTTTCATCCCTTCAAGAAGATTTGCAGCTTCCATCAACTCTTCATCAATAGTAATCGAACCTACATATTCGAGGTTTGCATCAGTAACGGTTGCCCTGTGTATTTTTGAATATAAAAATTCTATTTGCATAGCTTCCTCTCTTGATATTCTATCAAAAAATTTTTACGGTGGTATAAAATTTTTATAAAGATGTTAAATTTGTTAAAATTAATTTTTTATACAATTTATTAGACTTATATTGCAATTTCACAAATACTATAAAAACTGTCAGCGAATTACCTAACATATATAAGGATGCCAATAATTTATGCAGTGATATCTAATCTAGTGTCGCAGTTGCCGCCTCGAGCCTTCGAGCCGTCACTGCTCACCTTTTCAATGTGACACTCACCTAGACACTCACCTACACTTAACTTCGTTAAGTTGCGGAGACAGGCTCACTACTGCTCACTTCGTTGCGCGTGTTCGCTTTGTCAAAAAATTCGTTCACGTCGCTTTGCTCCTTATCACGAATTTTTCTCGGACAAATACATATTATCAATATATTGAATACCAGGGAAAATTAACCTTTTTCCAGCACCGGTTTTAAATACTGCCCCGTATAAGATTCTTTGCATTTGATTATTTCTTCCGGTGTGCCTTCAAAAATAACATTGCCTCCGTCACTTCCTCCTTCGGGGCCTAAGTCAATAATGTGGTCAGCAATTTTTATCAAGTCCATATTGTGTTCGATTATAAGTATAGTATTGCCTGCATCCGCAAGTTTGTTTATTATTTTAATAAGTTTGTCAAGGTCATACCAGTGCAGCCCGACAGACGGCTCATCAAGGAGGTAAAGTGTTCTGCCGGTTGCCTTTTTATTTAATTCCGAAGCCAGTTTAATTCTCTGTGCTTCACCGCCGGAGAGCGTAGTTGCACTCTGTCCGAGCTTTATGTAACCCAAACCTACATCATATAGAGTTTTTAGACGGCTTTTTATTTTAGGTATGTTTTCAAAGAAAACATACGCTTCTGCAACCGTCATATTTAAAACATCAGATATTGTTGCACCTTTGTATTTTACTTCCAGTGTTTCTCTGTTGTATCTTTGCCCTTTACAAACATCGCATTTTACATACACATCAGAAAGAAAATTCATCTCTATTTTTAATAAACCGTCGCCTTTGCAGGCTTCACATCTTCCGCCTTTGACATTAAAGCTGAATCTTCCGGGTTTGTATCCTCTGACCTTTGATTCATTGGTCATTGCATACAATTCTCTTATAAATGTGAATACATCCGTGTATGTCGCAGGGTTGGAACGGGGTGTTCTTCCTATTGGAGACTGGTCTATATCAATAATTTTGTCGATATTCTCAAAACCTAAAATTTCATCTACACCCTGCGGCTTAGGTTTGTTGCCTCTAAGTTTATGAATAGCGTACTCATGGATTAAATCCTGCATAAGCGTGGATTTGCCGGAACCGGAAACACCTGTCAGCGCAACAATTTTTCCTAAAGGAATATCAACATTTATGTTTTTAAGGTTATTGAGATGAGCATTTCTTACTCTCAAAAATTCGCCGTTGCCTTCTCTTCTTTTGGAAGGTACAGGGATTTTTTTTGCACCGCTTAAGTACTGACCTGTTATTGATTCTTTTACCTGCTTAATTTCTTCAAGTGTACCCTGTGCAACTATTTTCCCGCCGTGAACACCGGCTCTCGGACCAATATCAACTATATAATCGGCGTTTTTCATGGTATCTTCGTCATGTTCAACAACAATAAGCGTATTACCAAGATTTCTCAATCTTAAAAGGGTTTTTATAAGCATATCATTGTCTCGCTGGTGCAAACCGATTGACGGTTCATCAAGAACATACAATACACCTGTCAGGCCGCTTCCTATTTGTGTTGCAAGCCTGATACGCTGGGCTTCGCCGCCGGAGAGTGTTAATGACATTCTGCTGAGGTTTAGATATCCTAAACCTACATCAAGTAAGAATTTCAGACGAGCTCTGACTTCTTCTAAAATTTGTTTTGCAATCTTCATCTGGTAATCAGACAATTCTAAAAACAAATCAGAAAAGAATTTAAAACTTTCTGTAACCGGCATCTCACATACTTCGTGAATATTTTTTCCGTTTATTGTGACAGCGAGGATATATGGCTTTAACCTTGCACCGTGACAGTCTTTACAGGGAGTTAACTTCATATATTTCTGGATTTCTTCTCTCCAGTATTCTCCGCCGGATTCATTGTATCTCTTTTCTAAAAATGGTATTACACCCCAGAATTTCATTTTATGGTTTTCATATCTGTTCGTACCAAAGTGTTTTACACGGATGTTAATTATATCCTCTCCTCCGTATAAAATAATATGCTGTTCTTTTTCCGTTAATTCTTCAAAAGGTTTGTTTAAATCTATGTTGTAATGTGAAGAAACAGAGTTTAACACATCATCGTAATACGAAGTGGTTGTCTTGCTCCAGGGATAAATAGCACCCTGCTTTATTGATTTTTTTCTGTCAGGCACTACTAAATCAGGGTCTATTACAAAATCATACCCGAGTCCGGAGCAGGTAGGACAGGCGCCGTATGGGCTGTTAAAACTGAAACTTCGAGGGGAAAGCTCTTCAAAGCTCAAGCCGCACTTAGGACACGCAAGTTTTTCAGAAAAGATAAGTTCTTTATCCCCTATAACATCCACAGTCATAAGTCCGTTTGCTTTTTTTAGCGCAATCTGAGCGCTGTCTGCTATTCTTGATTTTGCACTTTCTTTTACGACTATTCTGTCAACTACAACATCTATATTGTGCTTTTTATTTTTTTCAAGTTTGATATTTTCAATATCGTCTTCATCAAGATTATAAACTTGTCCGTCAACTCTTGTTCTGATAAAACCTTCCTGCTTAAGGTCATTAAGCAGTGAGGAATACTCACCTTTTTTCCCCCTTACCACCGGTGCTATAATTTGTATCTTAGTTCCTTCGGGGAGTTTTAAAATTTTATCAACAATTTCATCAATTGACTGGGGTTTTATTTCATCTCCGCATTGCGGGCAATGAGGCGTGCCAATACGGGCAAATAAAAGTCTCAGGTAGTCATAGATTTCTGTTACAGTGCCGACTGTTGAACGTGGATTGTTTGATGTGGATTTCTGGTCAATAGATATAGCAGGGGAAAGCCCTTCTATATATTCCACGTCAGGTTTGTCCATCTGCCCCAGGAATTGCCTTGCATAAGTTGAAAGGCTTTCTACATATCTTCTCTGCCCTTCTGCAAAAATAGTATCAAATGCAAGAGAGCTTTTACCGGAGCCTGACACACCCGTGAACACAATCAGTTCATTTTTTGGCAGCTCTAAGTCTACATTTCTTAAATTATGCTGGTTTGCACCTTTTATAATAATTTTGTCATTCATAACAACCGGTCAGTTTTACTAAAAACTAAAATGATATCCCTGTATGATTTACAAGGATATTATTTCACAATATTTGATGTTATTCAAATCAATAAATTACGGATTTATATTATTAATTTCACAGATACTATAAAAAAGTCTGTCATTCCTGTATATGTTAATAGAGATTCTTCAGTCGTTTCACTCCTTCAGAATTGTATATGTTACATAATCCGGTGGTCCAAATAGTTATTTCTTTACATTAGAAATAACTATTTTTATCATCGAATTACTAAACATATAGAAGTACGACACAGTTTTGAAAACTTTGACAGAATTGGCTATATAAATCCCCGTCTAAAGTTATTGACAATAGAATATGTTGATATTTATAATAATTAAAGGTTTAAATTCATATTAAATGTGTGTTTTTATTACTGCATATTAAAAATTACAGATGAGGCATCTGATTTTCATAAAATAGATATTTTATACATTTGGGAGAGTATAAGTATCTTTTGTGTGTAATTATAGACAATGAAGAGGGAACACCATGTGTGCTATTAAAAGAATCACATTTTCTGCAGAACCTTTCGGTAAAATTACAGGCATGGGCTTTAGTTTAAATCCTGCAACAGCAGTTACTTCAAAGCCTGCGGTGCCACAGCAAAATATTGACAATGAACAAAAGCAAAAAAGATTTAAAATATATACTTATGCCAGTTCTGCTGTAGCTCTAGCGTCTCTTGGTATAGCAGGAATAGCTCTGCACCGAAATTTTAAAGCATCAGGTAATTTAAAAAAGACTATCTCTAATCTGACAAAAAATTTTGACAGTATAAGCGGTAATTTAGGACATCTTACTGGGGATGTAAAAAATTTGTCAGGACAAATCAATAACGTAAGGTCTGACGTTAACACACAAATTACACAAGTAACTGATAATATAATAAAAAATACAGAAAATTCAATAAACTCATTAAACAGGCGTATTGACGAGCTGCCAAAATCAAATTTTGAAGTCCCTGGCATTTACCAAACACGCAAGGTAACTGTAATGGGATTGGATATGAATCTCGGCACAATTGTCAGTGAAATAACAGGCAAAGTTGAAGAAGAAATGAGAGGTATACTAAGAACAGAATCTGTAAAACGCATATTCGGACTTGTCGAGAGAAACAATAAACCGCCAAAATATTCAATTGTAAGAATGCCGACTTCAGAACTTGTTCCGTTTAGCAAAGCGGGCGGGATGGCTGTAATTCCAAAAGACCTTGCTTCTAACTTTGCTGCTGTATTAAATGGTCATCAAAAAGGAGCCATGATTCTCGATACTCCGCTATATACAGGGCAGGTTGCTCAAAATCAATTTTATGAAAAAGTCGCAAAATTATCACCTGATACCGGGAAATTTGAGGGACAGTATGAATATGTAAGAAAAATTATAAGTCCTAAAGAAACAAAGCTTGAAACACTTGCAACACTGAATAAAGTGCAGGAATTAACCGTTCCGATTTATACAGAAAAAGCTGTGAATAATGAAAAAGTGAACGTATACATAACCGATATGATGGAAGCACCGGTAGATTATAAAACACTAAAATCAAGACTGACAAAAGAAATACGTTCACAGATTGCGCAGGCACTAAAAAAGGGAGAGGCATATGAAACAGATTTTGTCAGAATAGCCCAAAATCCGGAAACAAAAGAAATTGAAGCATATGGGAAATACAGGACTGTCCTTTATGATTCCAAGAAATTTGACTTATCTGCAAGAAAGTTAAATGAGGGCGAAAAATTTAATCTGTACAGAAATGATACTTTATCTTCCGGTGAAACTGAAAGAATGACATATTTTTCCAAGTTTTTCACTGAACAGCTTTATCATTCCGATGAAAGTGAATTTGTCCTAAAAGCACTTGAGAAAGTTGACGATGCGGGTAATGTCATAATAAATAAAAAAACAAATAAGCCGGAAAAAGAACTTCTTAAACTTAGTGCAGATGCCATTATAGGAAATGACTGGCACACAGGTCCGATTTCTGCTATTCTAAGACAACTTTCTACTGTCAAAAAATATTACGGAATGGATCCTCAAAAGGCGGATAAGCTGCAAAATTTGCCGATTATGACTATTTTACATAATGTAGAATACAAAGGCAGCGTCAATTTTAGTCAGGAAAGAATGTTCAATATAATGTTTGGTGAGCACGCTGCAAAAATTGTAGAAAATGCTTTTATGCCTGATATTGCCGTAGTAAACGGCAAACCCGGTTTACCTCAGCATTTGTGGAATGCATTGATGACCGGACAGGATATAAATCCGCAAATGATGGCTGCCAGTTATTCTGATATACTGATACCTGTTTCAGAACAGTATGGTAAAGAAATAGCAACGCATAGCGGGTATGGCAGCACTCTGCATGATATATTCAAAATGAGAGCAAGAATGTTTGAATTTGCAGATTTGGATTATATCAAAAGTATTGTGTTAAAAAATAATCTTGATACTAAATTTGTAAATGCAGATAAAACCCTTATAGGCATAAATAACGGATGTGACACATCAAATAATATATTGTCTCAAAAGACAGCAAAAGCAATGGAACGCAATCTGCATTTACAGGATAATTCAATTATTCCATATTCCAAAAATGTGAATATTCTTGACTGGCATAACCACAACAAAGGTGTATACCTTGTAGATAAAGTAGTAAAAGAAGTAGAACTTGCAAAAAAATCTGCCGGAAAAGATAATCCGCTTAAATTGTACATGCCAGAACTTACTGATTTGACAGGAGTTACTGTAGATACACCGGTATTTGCGCTGGCAGGAAGAATAGAAGATCAAAAAGGTGTAAATATTTATGCAAGAGGTATTCTGGAATTTTACAAAAATTACAAAGGAAAGAATCCTCCTGTATTCTATATACAGGGGATAGGTGCTGATCCTAAGTATATGAAATTTTTCCTTGATGCAAAAGCAGAACTGGCAAAAACAAATCCGGATGCGGCAAAAAGAATGGTAGCGGCAGGACTGTTCTCAGAACCCGGCAGATATGACGGATGTAAAATGATGGCAGACTTTACACCGATGCCAAGCTGGTTTGAGCCATTTGGTTTAGTGCATAAAGAAAATGCAAAATTCAACGGTTCAATTCCTATTACCAATGAAGTTGGCGGCCTGACAGCAAATCTTACAGACGGAATAAATGCTTTATTTGTTAAATTCCAGCATAGATTTGATCCAAATATTGATGCCGTTAAAATAAACGGTGAAAATTTGGGTAAGATCTTTGAAAAAGCCGTAAATATATATGAGGATAAAACTAAATTTGCGCAAATGCTCAAAGCCTCACTCGAAGCTGACCATGGCTGGCTTGTTAAAGACGGCCCTATCGACCAGTATTTGAATCTGCTGGCTAAGCTTAAAGTTATTAATCCTGAATTCTTAAAGAAATCTGCTTAAATATTCTTTAAGAACAAAAATACCGCCAATAAATATTGGCGGTATTTTTATGCTTATTTTTATACTATGCAAGTACTTCTGATGTAGTTTCTGCACCTTTTACAGACTCAACAATTGCAGTTGCTGCTGCAATCATTTCAATTTCTGATTTCAGTTTATTTACACATGAACCTACACCAACAGCTGAAGCTCCTGCAGCAAATGCCATAGGAACAGTAGTTGTTGTAAGTCCGGAAGCTGTCATAACAGGAATCTCAACATTTCTTGCAAGTTCAATTGTATTTGCAATAGAAACAGAAGCAGTTTCTAAAAGACCTCTTGCGCCTTCTGATTGTGCTTCAACTGTAGCAGCACCTTCTGTTTGAATTAAATCAATATTCAATTCTTCCAATTCTTTTGCAAGTGCAATTTGTGATGCTACATCAATATGCCCCGGAACTGTAACACAAACAAAAACATTTGATTTACCAATTAATGCTAATGTCTCTTTTACAATATCAAGAATCTCCATAGCAGACATTCTCATACCTTTTTTATACAGAGCGTCAAAGTTGCCGATTTCAATAGCATCAGCACCTGCTTTTACTGCCATTGCAAGATCCTCAGGAACAATTGAAGATACAAAAACAGGAAGAGAAGTTGTTTCTTTAGCCATTTTGATAATTTCTTCGTTTGCAGAAACATCAACTGCAGAAGCACCTGCTCTGTCAGCAGCTATTACAACACTTCTTACTCTGTCCATATCAAAGTTATCAATACCGGCGATGATTTTTACCGCTTTTTTAGCTTCTAAATCTTTTTTGAATAAATTAATTCTTTTCATCTTAAAAACCTTTCTTTTTTATATATTACTCATTATTTTCTTCATTATTTGTTAAGCTGTCAAGCATACTCTGCTGAACAGAAGTTTCTGCTTCTGCTGGCTCACCGTCAACAGGGATATTGCACTCGTCAGACTTATCTTCATCAGTGTCGGGGTCAACTATTTTGTTAATTGTACAAACCATATCTCCATCACTGAGATTTTGGATTCTTACACCTGTAGCCGGTCTGCCCTGACGTGAAATACAGTCAGCCTTGATTCTTGATACAACACCGTTTTGTGTTACAACCATGATTTCATCATTTTCTTCAACAATTGTTAAAGCAACAAGTCTGGATGAAGAAGATTTGAATTTGGTTGCAATCAGCCCTATACCGCCTCTGTTTTGCGGTCTGAATTCTGATAATTTAGAGCGTTTACCAAAACCGTCTGATGTTACAACAAGTAAATCTGCATCATAGTTTCTCGGAACTATATCACATCCTATAAGCTTATCGCCTGAACGAAGCTTCATTGAGTTAACGCCTCTTGCACTTCTTCCCAAAGGTCTCAGGTCATTAATCGGGAATCTTATTGCCATACCGCAGGATGTGCCTATGATAACTTCGTCATTGTCCTGTGCCTGTTTTACCCAGCAGAGCGTGTCTCCTTCTTCAAGGCCTATAGCTATTATGCCGCTTTTTCTGATATTTTCGAAGTTATCAAGAGAGATTCTCTTAATATATCCTTTTTGTGTAAGCATAATAAGATTTGATGCTGTTTTAAAGTCGCTGACCGGCACAACTGCAGTAATCTGTTCATCCTGCTCAATCGGCAGTACGTTAATAATCGGAAGACCTTTTGCCTGTCTGCCGCCTTCAGGAAATTCGTATACATTCAAGCTGTATACCGTACCTTTAGAAGAGAAGAACAATACCTTGTCATGCATCATTGCAGTAAAGAAGTGTTCTACATCGTCATCTTCTTTAGTCTTTATGCCGCCTTTGCCGCGTGTAGCTCTGTTTTGACGTTCAAAGGTATCTAAGGAAATTCTTTTCAAATATCCCTGACGGGTGATAAATACAGCCATAGGAACATTCGGTGTTAAATCCTCGATTGTCATCTCATCTGCTTCCGGAACGATTTGTGTTCTTCTGTCATCGCCGTATTTTTCTTTATCTTCTCTGAGTTCATCTTTAATAATATCCAGAACTTTTTGTCTGTCAGCAAGAATAGCTTCGTATTCCGCAATTTTCTTTTTAAGTTCATCATATTCGGATTTGATTTTATCCTGTTCCAAACCTGTTAATCGTCTCAATTGCATTTCAAGAATAGCATTGGCCTGATCTGCATCAAGCCCGAATCTGCTCATCAATCCGACTCTTGCTTCGTCTGTTGTTTTTGATTTTTTGATGAGTTCAATTACTTCATCCAGACTGCCTAAAGCAATAATCAAACCTGCTAATATATGTGCTCTGATTTTAGCCTTTTTCAGGAAGAAGATTGTTCTTCTTGTGACTACTTCAACTCTATGTTCAACAAATTCGTTCAACACTTCATACAGATTCATTAAGCGTGGCTGTTTGCCGACAAGAGCAACCATATTTACACCGAAAGTAGTTGAAAGCTGCGTGAATTTAAACAGGTTGTTTTTAACAACTTCCGGTTTTGCATCACGTTTAAGCTCTATAACAATTCTCATACCTTCACGGTCTGATTCATCTCTCAGGTCGGAAATTCCGTCAATTTTCTTGTCTCTGACAAGTTCTGCAATTTTTTCAATTAATAAAGCTTTGTTTACCTGATATGGAAGTTCTGTAACTATAATTGCCGTTCTCCCCTGACGTCCGCCGCCGCCGGGAATTTCTTCAAACTGGGCTACCGCTCTCATTTTTATGGAGCCTCTTCCGGTTGTATAAGCCTGTTTTATGTCATGCAGTCCCACAATAGTTGCTGCAGTCGGAAAATCAGGCCCTTTTATGTGCTCCATTAAACCTTCAACTGTAATATCAGGGTTGTCAATCAATGCAATAGTTCCGTCTACAATTTCTCCAAGGTTGTGCGGCGGTATATTTGTTGCCATACCTACTGCAATACCTGATACACCGTTTAATAACAGCATTGGAAGTCTTACAGGTAACACGGAAGGCTCCTGCAGAGAACCGTCAAAGTTAGGTGTAAAATCAACTGTCTCACAATCAATATCCGCAAGCATGGATTGAGTAATTTTGTGCATTCTGGCTTCTGTATAACGCATAGCAGCTGCAGAGTCACCGTCTACAGAACCAAAGTTTCCATGCCCGTCAATTGTTTGATATCTGGTAGAAAAATCCTGAGCCATACGAACCAATGATTCATAAACAGCAGAATCACCGTGCGGATGATATTTACCGAGAACTTCACCGACGATTCTGGCACTTTTCTTAAATGGTTTGTCCGGAGTCATACCGAGTTCATTCATTGCAAACAAAATACGTCTGTGAACAGGTTTTAATCCGTCTCTTACATCAGGAAGCGCACGTCCTACAATTACTGACATTGCATAGTCAATGTAAGAACGTTTCATTTCATCTCTTATATTTACAGGAACTATTTTTCCGTCTTCAAATAAATTTTGCTGGCTCAATTCTCCACCCCTAATTCAATACTATCTATGGTAAAATTTTAGCATAAACAAGCAGGGGTGCAAATTTTGTTAAGCTTTATCTTTGTCTTCCGGCGTAAAAATTCTGCCGATGAAATTAAATAATTTAAATCTTAAATTATTATTTTCATCAATATTCATACATTGTTCGATATCTGCTTGCGCATCGTAATTATCAGAATAAATACTCGAAGATTTTTCTGCACTTGTTGACACAACAGTAAGTAACGGTGCAGAATCTTTCGGCAAATAAATGCCTCTTGTCTTGCTTACATAATTATATTTGGCAAACGGATTGTAATAGTTTGCAGGATTTATCATATTATTGCTGCTCATATTTTTTATATAAGGACTATTTCTGGTAAGTCAAATAAAATAGTATTAGTATTCATCTCAACTTTACAAAACTTAAAATTAATAATATAATAAAAAAATGGAAGAGTTGAATTTAAAATGCTATGCACATCTGGGTGATGCAGTATATGAAGTTTTTATCAGAGAAAAAGTTGTTATGCTGACATCAAAAATGTCTCGGATGCACAAATTGAATACTGCACTTGTAAGAGCATCTTTTCAATGTGAATTATTAAATATTCTTGATCCGCATCTGACAGAAAAAGAGCAGGATTTAATAAGACGTGGACGAAACTTACCCCTTGGGACAGCGAAAAAACGTAATCAGACATTGCACCATATGGCTACAGGTTTTGAAGTACTGGTCGGATATCTGCATATGCATGACCATGACAGACTTTTGAAACTATTTAAAATTATGTCGGATTATATAAATTCAAAAGATCATATAGTAAATGAATAACCTGCCTTTTTTATTTTAGGCAGGTTATTTTTTATTAATAAATTTTATTTACTTTATTATGCAATATAGTTAGTTCCGAATCGTGTAGCACCTAAGAAAACGCATTCCTGAAGCATTGCATCCATTGAACGATAAATCTTTCTTGAAGGTTTTTTCTCTGCTTCTTCTACTCTTTCTTTTGTGGTTTGATATTGTGCTGCTATTGATAATGTATAATTTGCAAATGGATTTGTTGATACGCTCATTTTATTACTCTCTCTCTATTAGTCTAGTCTGCCTTAAAAATTTAGTTTATTAGTTACCATATTTGAAGGTTTTTTCTATATTGGAATCTCTGTTTTTCTCCCATCCTTCTATCTGGGTAGATGCCATTTTTTGTTTAGTTTCTATTTGCTGTTTTTGGATATCCAACTGCTGTTCTTTAGCCTGGATTTCCGCAAGTTTGGCTTCAAACTGAGCATTAAATGCTGCGCTGTTAACCCATTCAATAACGCCGTCTGCAACTTCACCTTCTTCATCTGTGTTTGATGAGATATATGACTGGCTGAATGACATCTGCTGCATTGTTATTGATGCTTCTTCATTAGCCAATCTTTGAAGCTGGTTCATAATCAGTGTCAGTTGATATTCACAATCTGATTGAATGTTAGTTAAATTTTGCGCTGTTAAATGTGAAATTGCAAAGCCCATCTCTTTATCCTCATTTACTTTATTTATCTCTCGTATATATATAAAGTAAAAAAGTATATAAAAATTGCTTTTTTAGTATATATTTTACTTAATATTTCTTAATATTTATACAAATAAAAAGCTACAATGCAGCTATATCAACAAAATTAGTTTTACAAAATAGTATATACTCATATAAAAATATTTTGTTTTATAATTTATAAGTTGAAATTTGTACATCAAAAAGGATATAGGGATGAAAAATACTGTTGTTATCGGTGCTCAATGGGGTGATGAAGGAAAGGCAAAAATTACTGACATACTTGCAGAAAGTGCAGATATAATAATACGTTATCAGGGAGGCTGCAATGCAGGTCATACTGTTGTCAATAACGGTAAGACTTTTAAATTTCACCTCATACCATCCGGTATATTATATAAAAACAAATTATGTTTTATCGGAGCAGGAACAGTTATTTATCCTGATGTGTTAAATGAAGAAATAGAAAACTTAAAAAAAGAAAATATTGATTTATCCGGATTAAAAATATCTCCGCTTGCTTCTGTTACAATGCCTTATCACATAGACATAGACGGCTATTCAGAAGACACAGCAAAAGGTAAAGAAAAAATAGGAACGACCAAAAAAGGTATCGGACCTACTTATACTGACAAAGTTTCCCGCCACGGAATAAAAGTTCAGGATTTATTTGATATCGATGGATTGTCTAAAAAGCTGGATATAATACTTCCGTTAAAAAATAAAGAATTAACTCAAATTTATGGACTAAAACCTTATTCTAAAGAACTTATTCTTACATTATGTCAAAAATATGCTGATATTATAAAACCTTATATCAGCAATGACTGGCAAAAAATATTCCATGATGCAATACAGCAAAAAAAATCAGTTCTGTTTGAAGGTGCACAGGGGGTTATGCTCGATGTAGACTGGGGCACATATCCTTATGTAACAAGTTCTAATCCTGTTGCCGGAGGTGCATTTACCGGAAGCGGATTTGGTCCGAACATGGCAGGTGAAATAATCGGTGTATCAAAAGCTTATATTACAAGGGTCGGAGAAGGCCCTTTTGCAACAGAATTAAATGATGAAACAGGGGAAAAAATCAGAAAGATTGGTCATGAATTCGGTACAACAACCGGCAGACCCAGAAGAACAGGCTGGTTTGATGCTGTAGTTGCAAAATACGGCGTACTTGTAAGCGGATTAACATCAATGGCAGTAACTAAGCTTGATGTATTTGACACATTTAATGAAATCAAAGTATGTACAGCATACAAAGATACAAGGACAGGAGAAATTTATGAATACTACCCCACAAATGTAAATATTCATGAGTATCTTGAACCTGTATATGAAACCCATGCCGGCTGGTTATCGGACATTTCCGGCATAAAGAAATATGAAGACTTGCCGGAAAATGCAAAAAAATATCTGGCACGTTTGGAAGAGCTTATGGGGGTAAAAATATCTATAATAAGCGTAGGCCCGGACAGGCACCAGACAATATTCAGATAATATAGCTGAGCAGATAAATTATATTCAAAAAGTTATATAACAAATTCCGCCTAAAATTTTCAAAACTGTGTCATACTGAGCACTCTGCCGAACAAAACGATTAAGTATCGTTTTGTGAGAGTGCGAGGAATCTAAATGTAAAAGATCCTTCGGTTATTGCATTCCCTCAGGATGACGCTTTAGCTTTGTGTATTTATCTGTACGTCATTCTGAGGCTTTAGCCGTACCCTAAAGGACATCCTGATATGTACGGTTCGTTTTCTTTCTTTTGAGCGCAAAAAAGAAAGAAAATGAACGTAAGAAAAAAATTTATCTTTTTTATTTGTTCATTTTTTCTTTTTGTTGCTATGCAAAAAGAAAAAACGAACCAAAAAAGAAAAACAAGCTATATCAAAAGAAACAGTAAGTATTTTAAATTTTTCAGCGACAGGCTGCTGTAAAAATTGCCTCAAAACACAACTGTTTCTAACCAAGGTTACAACAGGGGCGTGCCGCCCCCGTACCCCCTGCTGTTATAAAACCGTCATTCTGAGTGAAGCGAAAAATCTAAAAAGTAAAGATATAATTATAGAGCCTTAGGGTTTCACCCTTAGGATAACAGGCATTTATAGTATCCGTGGAATTTGCTATATAAATCTTTAAAAAAATTGTTGACGGCAAATTTTGTTCTTGTTACATTAGATAAGCAAACCGAAACATAATGAAAATTTAATAATAAATGCGTCTGTAGCTCAGCAGGTAGAGCACTCCCCTTTTAAGGGATAGGTCATGCGTTCGAATCGCATCAGACGCATTTTTTTGATTTTCGGTAGGGCAGAGTCGAGTCTGCAGAGCAGACGAGCGAGCCCGTAAGAAAATCTGTTGTATTAAAAAACAAATAAAAACCTAAATAACATTAATTAATATTCACAACAACGAAGTAGTAATTACTGCACACGAAGTGTAAGACGGCTCTGCCGTTGTAACCTTGATTACAAACTCTTTGTATTTACGAACAAAATTTTCGTTAGCGTCAGCGTTTAAAAAAATTTGAAGGTAAATACATTAGAGTCTGTTTTAATCAGTAGGTCGGATTTACAATCCGACAAAATTATTTGTCAGCATAGTAATGCTGACCTACTGACTAATTAAGTTATGTAAAAAAAATGTATATGAAACGGAATAATAGCGTCTTTTGAGATAGACTTAAAAGAGAGCAATTTTCGGGGATAAAAATGGATTACAAACTTATTGAGATGAAAGTATTCGGTGATGCAAGAGGAAAATTGATTTCTCTTGAAAGCAACAAAAATATCCCCTTTGATATAAAAAGAGTTTACTATATTTTTGACACACTTCCTGATCAGGACAGAGGAAAACATGCTCACAAAAATATGGAGCAAATTATTGTCGCTATGGACGGAGCATGCCAGTTTGTACTGGATGACGGCAAGACACGAGAAACAGTCTGGTTGAACAGGCCTGATATCGGGCTTTATATAGGCAAAAATATGTGGAGAGAGATGAGACATTTTTCATACGGCTGCAAGCTTATGGTGCTTGCAAGCGACTATTACGATGAAAAAGAGTATATAAGAGATTATGGTGAATTTTTGAAAATAGTAAATAAATGATAAATTCTTGTAGTAGAACAACACATCAATGAATTTTTAATAGCACGATAAAGATAAATTATAAACAAAATATACATAAGCGAATAAAAGTTGATAACGGAACATTAAAATGAGGATATTAGTTACAGCTCTGGGAACATTGAATAGTACATTTATTGCGAATTTTTTAAAGAAAACTAATAATTTTGTTATAGGTACTGACATAAATGAGTCTTTCTTTATTCAAGCTTCCAAAGAAGTAGACAAATTTTATAAAGTTTCTTCTGTTTACAATATTGAAAAATATGAAAAAGAAATTTTTGATATCTGTAAAAAAGAAAATATCGAATATATTATACCTATAATAGATGAAGAGGTTTATTATCTTAGCCAAAATAAAGATAAATTTTTAAGTATTGGAACAAAAGTTTGTACACCTGATTCGTCTTGTGTTGATATTTGCAGAGATAAATATAAAACTTTTGAATTAATAAAAAAAGAAATTCCTCAAATTTATGTTAAAACACATAAATTATCTGATTATACGAATACCGGCAGATACCCATTCTTTATAAAACCGGTATCAGGACGTGCAAGTATGGGGTGTTTTAAAGTAACAAGTCCTCAATGTTATGATTATGTTAAATCAGAATGTACACCTGAGGATGAATACCTTGTGCAAAAGTTTTTGGAAGGTAAATTTATAACAGTAGACTTTATAAATGACATTAATACAGGAGAATTTTTTGCAATACCAAGAGAGGAGTTAGCAAGAAATAAAAATGGCTGCGGTACTGTTGTAAAAATATTTAAAGATGCTGAAATAGAAAATACAGTAAAAAAGATAGCAGAAATAACAAAATATAATGGAGTAGGAAATGTTGAATTTATTCTGCAAAATGATAAGCTTAATTTAATAGAAATAAATCCGAGATTTTCTGCAGGCACAGAATACTCTGTTAGAGCCGGAGCTGATTTAATAACGGACGAACTAAATATTATTGACAAACAAAATATTAAGCCGGATTATAAAATAAAATATGATACTGTCTTTACGAGACGATATGAAGCATATGAATATACACCTGACAAGTACTCTATAAGGTAAAATGGAGAAAATTTTGATATCACATCTTTTAGTCTTTTTTGATAATTTTATAAATAATTTTCTACAAAAAAATGTAAATATAATGCCGATAAGATTGGTCAAATCAATTGCTTTTGTATACCCAAGTGCTGTTATCAGAAAATTGTATTTAAAAAGGCTTGGCTTTATTCTGGGAGAGAATTCCTTTGCCAGTCCAGGGATGAATTTTACGCCGAATGACGATTTTAGCCCGAGTGTCATAATAGGTAAAAATGTTTCTATAGGCCCTAATGTAACATTTTTACCAAACAGCCGGCCTAATAATTCAGAAATTTTGCAAAATAATGACTATGTTAAAAATAATCTGATAAGGACAAAAGCAACTATTCATATAGAAGATGATGTTTGGATTGGTGCAGGAAGTATAATAATGCCTGGCGTAACAGTAAAAAGAGGTTCTATAATAGGATCCGGCGCAGTTGTTTTACGTGATACAGAAGAATTTTGTATATATGCAGGCGTACCGGCAAGGAAAATAAGAGATATAAAAAAATAAAAATAACATTTAACACAAATTATTAATCGGAGAATATTGTAATGATAAAATTTCTGGATTTACATAAGATAAATGAACGTTACAGAATAGAAATAGATGAAAGAATAAAAGCGGTACTGGATTCAGGATGGTATTTACTCGGAGAACAGGACAAAACTTTTGAAACTAATTTTGCCGCATATTGCGGAGTAAAACACTGTATAGGCTGCGCAAACGGACTTGATGCATTGAATCTTATCATCAAGGGATACGGTTATAGCACCGGAGATGAAATCATTGTACCGGCAAATACATATATTGCATCCATTTTAGCTATTACCCAAAACGGATGCACTCCTGTACTTGTTGAACCAGACATAAATACATATAATATTAACCCTGATTTAATAGAAGCCAAAATCACAAACAAAACTAAGGCTATAATGGTGGTACATTTGTACGGTCAGGCTGTACAAATGGAAAAGATACGGCAGATAGCCGAAAAATATAATCTTAAAATTATAGAAGATTCAGCTCAGGCTCACGGTGCTATGTATCATGGCAAGAGAACAGGCAATCTGGGTGATGCAAGCGGATTTTCCTTTTATCCCGGTAAAAACCTCGGCTGTCTCGGTGACGGCGGCTGTGTGACGACAAATGATGATGAACTTGCATTTAGAATCAGAGCTATTGCAAATTACGGCTCGGATTACAAATATCATCATATCTTTAAAGGTGTAAATTCCCGTCTTGATGAAATACAGGCAGCAGTATTGGACGTAAAACTGAAATATCTGGAGGAAGATAACCAAAAACGCAGAAAAATAGCAAAATTTTACAGAGAAAATATAAAAAATCCGGAAATTATTCTTCCGCAGCCGTATGATGAAGATGCACATGTATGGCATATCTTTGCAGTAAGGACAAAAGACAGAAATAAACTCCAGAAATATCTGGAAGAACATGATATACAGACAAACATTCACTACCCTGTACCGCCGCACAAACAGGAATGTTATAAAGAATGGAATCATCTTACATTCCCGATTACGGAACAGATACACAAAGAAGTCTTATCCCTGCCGATGAGCCCGGTTTTAGATGATGCAGAAGTAGAAAAAGTTGTGGAGGTAATAAATAAATAAATAAATGGAATATTTCGTAAATCTTTTTAAAATTTTTCTTTATAAAATAAAAAAAGAAAAAATCATCGTTATAAATGAAGCTGCCGGTCTTGGCGATTATATATGGGTACGCAGTTATTTTAAATTAATTAAAAATAATGAAAAATATAAAAACCATAAATTGGTTATGTTAACAACAAAGCGCTGGACGGAGTTTGCAAAAAATTTGGACTCTGAATATGTGGATATTTTTCTAAAATTTAAAAATCCATATGTTCCAAAATTTCTGGAATTGCTGCCGCTTCGTTTGATAAAAGCAGATGTATTCATAAATTTTAGAGCAAATCAAACCTTTTGGGATAAAATAAATAATTCTGTTAATGCACAAATTGTAATAGACAATCAAAATATTGCAAATAAAGAAGGATTTTATTCTGAAAGATATAATGCAATTATGAATCAATTGATTCCGATTCCTGAAGATTGGCATCATTCATTAAATTATCTAC
>CASFNW010000002.1:0-10644 GCA_949296245.1 uncultured bacterium | reverse complement strand
AAGAAAGAAAGAAAGAAAGAAAGATTATGGGGACTATATTTTGCTGGTCTTAGGCGGATATTCTGAAGGTAAGCTTACAATTCATCAGTTAAAACTAATAATAGATGAATTATTAAAAAAATATAATTACCGGATAATGTTGTTAGGTATGAAAAAGGATTCAAAAACTTATAAAGCCTTAGCGACTGCCGGACTAAAAGATTATCTTATCAATGGCTGCAATATGTTTAAAACGAAAGAACTTCCTTATATTGTAGATAAAGCGAGACTGGTAATTACCCCGAATACAAGCACTTTGCATATGGCTATTTTACTAAATAAAAAGACGCTTTGTTTTAACAGTATGATGAAACATTTATATCACTCAGAAAATATTAATTATATTGAGTCATCGGATGGGATTTCAAAAATCAAAGATAACGAGATTATTAAGGCAATACAACAATTGTAAGTAAGAGAGTATTTATGAACAATACAGTTACCGTCAAAATATCAGCATATAACCATGAAAAATATGTACAGGAAACCATACAATCAATTATCAATCAAACTTATCAAAATATAGAATTGATTGTTATAGATGATGGTTCTACAGATTCCACATGGCAAAAAATACAAGAAATGAAGGAAGCCTGTGAACAGAGATTTGTAAATGTCATATTTGAAACACAGGAAAATCATGGTACCTGCTATACAAATAACAGACACTTGCAAAAAGCTCAAGGTGAATATATCTACTTTATCGCATCTGATGACAAAGCAGAACCTGCTGCAATTGAAAAACTGTATAATTTTCTTTCTCACAATCCTGACTATGCACTGTGTGTAGGTGATGACGCTATTATGGATTCAGAGTCAACAATATGCTACTGGGATAAAAACAGAAATATTGTTTATAACGAAAAGAAAGCTGCATACAAAACATTCGCAGACTATTTACAAAAAACGCAGAACCTTGATTTTACTCAGGATTATTTTGGAACTTACGACACAATTTATCCCAGAAACTATATACCAAACGGATATCTGATTAGAAAATCAATATTCGATAAAATAGGTCCTTTTAGAAAAGAAGCTCCTCTGGAAGATTACTGGCTTATGCTCCAGATTTCAAAATATGCAAAAATGAAATATATAGATGAAATACTCTTTTATTACCGCTGGCACAGTTCAAATACAATAAAACAAAAACGAAAAATCGGTGATTACACAAGACAAACCCGTATTTATGAGAATAAACTTCTTGAAAATTCCGACCTTACAACAATGCGTCCGGAAGTAAAGAAATTTTGCGAAACAGGAGAGTGTTATAAAAGAAAAAACTATCTCGGGCTTTTAACAAAAACAGTTACAATGACACCTTTTAAAAAGATATACAATTACAAATTATTGGGGCTGCCTGTTTTAACAAAATATAAAGATATGCCGTAAAATTTACGGATTTTTCTTTAGTCATTTGTGTTCAGAATCTTACCGTCTTAGTTTGTAATTTTTATGTCATAAATTATTTAAATCGTCTGTATATAAGGTTCAGAAAAGAACAATATCCTTATGACAAGACTTGTTCTGTGATGCGGGATTGTATATGTTGCGTAATTCAATGAAATTTTTTTGATTTATATACCAAATTACATCCAAAATTTTTAAAACTGCGTCATTCTGAGGTAACGAAGTGACCGAAGAATAAAAAAGATAGTTAAACAGATCCTTCGGTCGTTGTACAACCTCAGGATGACAGATAAAATAGTCATTCTAAGGCTTTAGCCAAAAATTCTATTTCAATTTCAATAGTCATTCTGGAGGAGTGAAACGACTGAAGAATCTCTATTAAAATATAGAAGAAGAATGACTGACTTTTTATAGTATCTGTAGAATTTGCTATACAAGCCCCTTTAGAAGGTAATCATTTATGCTTTACTAATCTTTATTTTTCTAAGAAAATAGAAATGTAAATCAGGATAGAAATCGAGGTGTATTATGAAAAAATCAGTTCATGATTTAGGTGACATTAAAGGAAAAAGAGCACTTGTACGTGTAGATGTAAATGTACCTATGGATGAGAACAAAAATGTTACTGATGATACAAGAATCAGAGCTATTTTGCCTACAGTCCAATTTTTAAAAGATAAAGGAGCAAAGATTATTCTTATGGCCCACCTTGGCAGACCTAAAGGAGAATGGAAAGCTGCAGAATTTTCATTGGAACCTGTTGCAAAGTATTTGTCAAAAGTACTCGGTGAAGATGTTTTATTTGTAAAATCTCCTGTTGGAGAAGGTGCAGACAAAGAGCTAGAAGCTTTAAAAGACGGTCAGGTTGCTTTGCTTGAAAATATAAGATTCTACAAAGCAGAAGAAGCAAAAGATGACGATATGACTTTTGCCAATGAACTTGCTAAACTCGGTGATTTTTATGTAAATGACGCTTTTGGCGCTGCTCACAGAAATCATACGTCAACAGCTAAACTTGCAAAGGTTCTTAAACCGGCTGTTTCAGGACTTTTAATGGAAAAAGAAATCAGATGTCTTTCACAGGCTCTTGATAATCCTGTTAGACCGTTTACTGCTGTTGTAGGCGGGGCTAAAGTTTCTTCTAAAATCGGTGTTTTAGAAAACTTAATCGATAAAGTCGATAACCTTATTATCGGCGGAGGTATGGCTTATACATTTGTAAAAGCTAATGGCGGTAAAATCGGTAATTCTATTTGTGAAGATGATCAGATGGATGTTGCAAAAGCTATTGAAAAGAAAGCTGCTGATAAAGGGGTAAAACTTGTTATGGCAACTGATGTACTCGTTACAGACGACTTTTCCGGCAACGGCACAAATAAAGTTGTTAATGTTAATGAAATACCTGACGGATTTGAAGGTGTTGATGCAGGGCCTGAAACCCAAAAAGCGTTTGCTGATGTAATTAAAGCATCAAAAACTATCTTGATGAACGGCCCTGTAGGTGCATTTGAAAATCCTGCTTTTGCAGAAGGGACAAAAGCTGTTTTAAAAGCTATTGTTGAAGCAACAAAAAATGGCGCTGTTTCAGTAATTGGCGGCGGCGATTCTGTTTCTGCTGCCAAGAAATTCTGCAATGCTGAAGACTTTACTCACGTCTCAACAGGCGGCGGTGCTTCTTTGGAATTTATCGAAGGTAAAGTCCTTCCGGGTGTTGATGCGTTAGATAATAAGTAAGTAGTAACAATTTACTAAAAAGAGCGCCTTAGTATTAAGGCGCTCTTTTTTATGCATAAAAACTATTAACTTTTTTCATAATTACTCTTTTTATCTTAAAAAGAATATTCATAAAAACTAAAGAGAGTTATAAAACTTTCTTTAGTTTTTTATGCAATAACTTTTTATCAAACTTTAATTATGTTTTACAGTTGATTTTAAATGCAGTTCCATGAGCTGTTCTTCTGATGCATAAGTCGGAGCATTTGTCATAAGACACTTAGCTGCCGAGTTTTTCGGGAATGCTATAACTTCTCTTATTGAAGTGTTGTGCGTCAATAAAGCTACAAGTCTGTCTAATCCTATTGCAAGACCGGCATGCGGAGGTGTACCGTATTGGAATGCCTGAATCATAAAGCCGAATTTCTGCTGAACTTCTTCTTCGGTTAGTCCAAGTGCGTCAAAAACTTTTCTTTGTACTTCCGGTGAATGGATTCTGACAGAACCGCCGCCCAATTCTGTTCCGTTGTACACAATATCATAAGCAACAGAACGAACCTTGAGAGGCTCGGTTTTCATTTTATCCACATCTTCAAGATTAGGAGATGTAAAAGGATGGTGCATTGCCATTACTCTGTCAAATTCTTTGCTGTATTCAAACATCGGAAAATCTACTACCCATAATAGAGCGTGTTTATTTTCGTCTATCAGACCTAATTTTTCACCGAAGAACAGTCTGAATCTGCCCATAACATCATATGTTGTTTTCTTATCATCAGCTACAAAGAAAACTATATCGCCTGGTTTTGCATCGGCTTTTACTTTTAATTTTTCTATTTGTTCTTCCGTTAAAAACTTCAATATAGGAGATTTAACTGTTCCATCTTCCATATAAGTAATCCAGGCAATGCCTTTTGCTCCGAAAGAAATTGCCGTAGAGCGGATATCATCCATTTCTTTTCTTGAGTAACCTGCAATACCGGGGATTTTTATGGCTTTTGCAATTCCGCCGTTTTTCAAAGTTTCTTTTACAGGCTCAAAAGTAGATTCGAGCATAATATCCGAAATATCAAAGAGCTCTAAACCAAATCTTGCATCAGGCTTGTCAGAACCGAATCTGTCCATTGCCTCCTGCCAGGTAATCCTTGTAAACGGAGGCTGAACATCAACACCTGCAGCTTTAAATGCTTCTATAATCAAACCTTCAGTTAATTCTATAACATCATCCTGCGTAGCAAAAGACATTTCTAAATCCACCTGAGTAAATTCAGGCTGTCTGTCGGCCCTTAGGTCTTCGTCACGGAAACATTTTGCTATTTGATAATACTTTTCTATACCACCCACCATCAAAAGCTGTTTAAAGATTTGCGGAGACTGGGGCAGTGCATAGAACTTTCCTTCCTGTACACGGCTCGGCACAAGATAATCTCTTGCACCTTCCGGTGTTGTATTGATAAGTATAGGTGTTTCCACTTCCGTAAAATCAGCATTATTAAAAAAGTTTCTGATTGCGGTAACTATTTTGTGTCTGAGTTTAAGATTGTCAGCCATCTGCGGGCGTCTGATATCAAGATATCTGTATTTTAATCTGATATCTTCTTTTGTATCATCTGAAGAAAGTTCAAAAGGCAAGAGTTTTGCTTCTGAAAGCACAGTAACTTCTTTCGGATACATTTCTATTTCGCCTGTTTTCAGGTCGGGATTGTATGTTTCGGGAGGTCTTTTTGTTATTTTACCTTTTACCTGAATGACATATTCATCTTTCAATTTTGAAAACACTTCATGTATTTCAGGATTTATCTGAGGGTCGGCAACAACCTGAAAGAAACCTGTTTTATCTCTCAGTTCAATAAAAATAATACCGCCTAAGTCACGTACTGCAGATACCCAGCCGGCAAGAGTGACTTCTTTATCTATATCAGCTATTGATAAATCTTCATTATAGTGAGATTTCATATGCGAAAATGTTTTCATATTACAATTCCCTATCCTTAAAATGTTTCGTAACTACAAATTTATAACAAACACACAAGATAATCAATTTTTATGCTAAAATACGATTAAAATGTAAAAGGTAGCTCATGATTAAATACGCAGTAAATTTGATAAAAAACACATTTCATCCTCTTGAGATTGCAGAATCCGCTCATGTCGAACACGGACAGATGGTTCTTGTAAGAACAGAGAAGGGTGAAGAAGTCGCAAAGGTATTTTTGGTTAACCCCATTATAGCAAAAGCATGGGAAACAAAAATGCCCGAAGCTGTTCCTTTGATAAGAGTGCTTTCTAAAAAAGATTTTGAGACATTGGACGAAATCAAAATTGCTGAAGAAGAGGCCTTCAAAACCTGTAAAGAACTTGTTGCCCAGCATAATCTGCAGATGAATCTTGTCCAGACAAAATACACTTTTGACAGAAGAAAAGTCACCTTTTACTATACTGCACCGGAGAGAGTGGATTTTAGAGGTCTTTTAAAAGACCTGACACAGGTTTTTAAACGTGTAAGAATAGATTTAAGACATATAGGAGTAAGAGATGAAACCTCTCTTTTATGCGGAAACGGACTGTGCGGCAGACCGTTTTGCTGCTGTACTTTTTTAAGAAAGTTTGACTCTATAAACATAAAACTTGCAAAAGATCAGGGAATGCCGATTACCCCCGGTAAAATTTCAGGTACATGCGGAAGACTTTTGTGCTGTTTAAACTACGAATACAAAAACTATATTGACGCAGCAAAAGATATGCCTCCTATAGGTTCCGGTGTAATGACACCTGACGGGCTTGGCAGAGTTTGTTCACTTCATTTTCTGAATAATGAAATAGCAGTAAAAACAGAAGACGGCAAAATAAAAAATTATAAAAAAGATGAAATTGAAATGGTTGACAGCGATGTTAACATTGAAATTGACATACAAGATACAACGTCAATTTATCAAGAGCAATCCGATTACAATGTTGATATAAAACAGCTTGAAGACGACAGAAACAGCTCTACCGGCAATGTATAGCTATACAGACTTTGGGTTGCATAAGTAATATAAAAACGGGAATTATAGAATTATGAAGACAACAAGAATGCAATACTGTATAAAAGCCGTACCCAGTGATGATACATTTCAGATGGAATCACTGCTAAATGAAATGTCATCTCTTGGCTGGGAGTTGTACACAATGCACGAAGTTGAAGCAGATGAGGGCTTTAACTACAATTGCATTTTTGTAAAAGAATGCGAAATTTCAACAACAGAAACAGAAGACGAAGAAGAAAGTATCTACGGCTATAAAACTCAGATGCAAAAAATGATTTCAGCACAAAGCGAGCCGTTTGAAAAATGCATTGATATCCAGAGCAAAATAAAAGAAAAACGTAAAAGAATCCATAATATAAAATCTCTTATTGATGAAACAGATGAAACCCAAAGACAAGAACTCAATAATGAGATGTATAAAAATATGGAAGAATTAAAAGATTTGAAAAAACAGCTTGCAGAAACAATTTCGCCTGAAATTATGCTGGATAAAATAGGTGAAGACAAAATAAAAATTAAGCTGAGTGAAGAAAATATAGAACTTGTCAATCCGGATCTGGATGCACCTCTAGTTGCCGAGACTGTTAAAATAAGACAGAAATTAACGGAAGAATTGGGCTATATTATACCTAAAATAAGGTTTGAAAATGATGAATCACTTCAGGCAAATGAATTTGAAATTGATGTCAGAGGAGTTTGTGCCGCAAAAGGTGTTGTTTACACAGGATATCTGATGTTTTTTAAAGATGATTTGAATCTTGATAAACCATCGAAAGACATAATAAAAGATTCTGACCCGATTACAGGCAAAACAATTTACTGGATTCCTGAAGAAAAAACAAAAGACTTCTGGATACAAGGTTTGAACCCTTCCGAAGTAATCGGACGTATTCTTGAATATGTCTGCATAAAAAATGTGGAAGAAATTTTTGATTACAATGATATTAACAACTACATAGAAATAGTAAGCGAAAACAACCTTTATCTTATAGAAAACATTATCCCTGATTTTGTCTCTATTGCAGAGCTAAAATACATACTTACAAGTCTCATAAGAGAACGTGTTTCTGTTAAAGATATTGTTTATATTTTTGAAAAAATCAACGATTTTGCGGACGAAGAAACAAAAGAAGATTTGTTGAGCAGAGTGCGTCATTCATTGTCACGCCAGATATCTAAAGGTATAGCAAATGAAAATAATGTTATACAGGCATTTGAGTTGAATGAAGAGTCCGTAAAATATCTTAGCGGTAAAGTTTCCGGAAATAAAACAATAATAAGAATTGACAATACAAAAGTCAAAACAATAGTAAATAATATTTATAAGGTAATAGATAAAAACAATATAAACGCAGATGAAATAGTTGTTATTGTTCCCATGGAAATTAGACAGGTAACAAGTGCCGTTCTTTCCCAGTTAATGCCTTCTGTTAAAGTTGTCGCAAGAGAAGAAATAGCAAACGGATATACTCTTGAAATTTATGACAAGGTTTAGTTGTTTAACAGGTGCCCTTTTTCTTTAAGAAAATCATTAAAATTATTTAAAACTGAATGATTGAAACTTTTGTCTTCTTTTGTCATAAAATCAACTCTTTGCAAAATTGCAGACTGCTGAACTATTTTTATCAATTTTAAAGATAGATTATCATTTGCCAGTACATCGCAAAGTATTTTTGCCGGCCCAAGATAAGACTGTACATCGTGTATTGCTATATATCCTCCGCTTAGCACTTTAGGATAAAAAAGTTCAAAATCTTTTTTTACTGCTTCGTATTTATGAAACCCGTCTATAAATATAAATTCTATCTTATCATTAAAATTCTGTCCTGCAATCTGTGATTTTTCTTTTATGTGAGTAATTCTATTTTCGATGCCGTTTAATGTAAGATTATTAAAAAATGTTTCGTACTTGCCATTCGGTTCATCTTTTGAAGTTAAAAAAGGATCAATACTGTAAATTTTATTTTTAAATCCGCCCTTGATAGCGCCCGCTGTAATAACAGATAATGACTTTGCACACCAGGAACCTATTTCCACAATACAACCGGCACCAGTAAGACCGGCTGAAATAGAAAAAAGTATATCCGCTTCCAAATCACCAAGCCAGCCTTCAAACTGCATTGCATTGCATTGGATTTTATTATTTCCGGATTCAGTTCTTTTACTATCATCTAATCTAAAACCTCACATTTATAACTTTAACACACGGGAATATATAAACGCAAATACTGAATTGGAGAAGATATATAAAAAATTTAGCCGAATATTATTAAAAATGCATAATGATGTTGTAAACAAGTATTATTTATCACATCTTTTTACATTGAAAATTTTATACACAATAAAAAAGAGCCTCCAAATTAGTCATAATTTTGAAGGTTCTTTTTTATTTATAGACTTATAAAAACAAAAGTTTAGAAATCCAAGCCTGCTTCTCTTGCAGCATCAGCTAGAGCAGAAACTCTGCCGTGATAGAGGAATCCGCCTCTGTCAAATACACATTCTTTAACACCTGCTTTTAAAGCTTTTTTAGCAATAGCTTCACCGACAACTTTAGCAGCTTCGATGTTGCCACCGTGAGAAAGTTTTTCTCTCAAGTCTTTATCGATAGAAGATGCTGAGCAAAGTGTAACTTTTGCAACATCATCAATCAATTGTGCATAAATGTGTTTTGTGCTTCTGTGAACTGCCAATCTCGGAGCTTCAGCTGTACCGAAGATTTTTGTTCTTACACGCTGATGTCTTTTTCTGATTTGTTCTTTTCTGTTTTTTGTTTTAATCATTTTTCTTTCCTTTCACCGAAGCCTTCTTACTTTGAATTTTGATTTCATTCAAATATTCTATAAGGGCTTATGCCGGCTTTTACTAACTTATACGTCAATATATAAACGATTTACTTCTTTTGAAAAATATTGATTAGCAATTCCCGGATCAATATTCTTTAGTGTAGCATATTCCTTGTATGAATTATCAGTAAAAAATATGATTCCATTTGAAGATAAATGACTGTTCTGATCAGAAATTAAATTATTTTTCCTTTCAATTCGCTGAAGATTAAGTCTACAGTAATTTTTGCGCAATATATCTTCATCACTTAAAATGCGGCTATCCAACTGCTTTTGAGTAGTATTAGCACCTGTTCTATAGCGTATTTCAAATATTTTACCGAATGATACAGGGTTTATACTCATTTACTTAGCCTTATTTTTTACCTGTTTTACCGGCTTTACGTCTTACGTATTCGCCTTCGTATCTAACACCTTTTCCTTTGTAAACTTCAGGAGGACGTTTGCCTCTGATTTCAGCTGCAACGTCGCCAACAAGTTGTTTGTTAGAACCGGAAACAGTAATTTTTGTATTGGCTTCAACAGCAATTTTAATACCTTCCGGAGGTGTAATTAAAATCGGGTGAGAATAGCCTAATACAAGATTCAGGTTAGAACCTTCCATATTGGCTCTGTAACCGACGCCTTGAATTTCCAATTTCTTTGTAAAACCGTGTTTAACACCTTCAACAGCGTTGTTGATTAATGTTCTTGTCAATCCCCACAATGCTCTTGATTTTCTGTCTTCATGATTGTGAACATCAACAATAACTTCATTATTTTCGATTTTTACTGAAATTTCCGGACGAAATTCAACTGATTCTGTACCAAGAGGTCCTTTAGCAGTCAATACGTGATCTTCAATTTTTACTTCAACGCCATCCGGTATAATAACAGGTTTTTTACCTATACGTGACATTTTTTTATCTCCAATTTATATTTTTAACTATTTTTATAAAATTAGCAATTTCGAAAAAACTACCATACGTAGCAAAGAACTTCGCCGCCGAGGTTTTCTTTTCTTGCTTTTCTGTCAGTCATAAGACCTTTGCTTGTTGAAATAATTGCAATTCCAAGACCGCCGAATACCTGCGGAAGGTCTTTTGCTTTAGAATATACTCTCAAACCTGTTTTAGAAATTCTTTTCAAGTTAGAAATAACAGGTTTGTTAGCTTCATCATATTTCAATATTATAACGAGAACTTTGAACTTACCAACTTCTTTTTCAGAGTAATCAGTAATATAGCCTTCTTCTTTTAAAACTTTAGCCAGTTCTACTTTTAACTTTGAAGACGGCATTTCAACTTCTGCATGAGAAACGATATTAGCGTTTCTGATTCTTGTCAGCATATCAGCTATAGGATCTGTAAACATAATATTTTTCCTTTTCTTCGGGGCTTGAAGTTACTTACGACATCCATTAAAATGGCTGGTGCCTCTTTTAATCAGCTGCCTTCGCAGCCCCCTTAACTACTTACTTGAACATATTAAAATTTGTCAGGCAGTATAGTTAAACAAAAACGGCAATGACTACCAGCTTGCTTTAACTACACCGGGTAACAAACCTTCATGAGCCATTTTTCTCAAACAGATTCTGCAAAGACCGAAATCTCTGTGATATCCGTGAG
>CASFNW010000001.1 GCA_949296245.1 uncultured bacterium | reverse complement strand
GACGCATATCTTGTTATCTATTTAATTGTCAAATTTTTGTTTTTATCGCCCGTTGACCTACCGCTTAGAAGGCGGTTGCTCTATCCAGCTGAGCTACCAAGGCATTTTACTTTTGTCCTTATCGCAACCGCGGGCGGCTTTTATTTGAAACGTGAACTTCGTTCACCTAGCCCGCTGGCGACCAAGGCATTTATAATCTATTCAAACTATATCTTATTTATAGCATATAAAAATTTTCATGCAACTCAAATTTATAGAAAGTTAAGTCTTTACTTTTGAACATTTTTCTATTAATATAATCTTACTCAAATCAATATATGATACTCCTTGGAGGAGTGCCAGAGCGGTTGATTGGAGCAGTCTTGAAAACTGTCGTACGTTTGTAGCGTACCGTGGGTTCGAATCCCACCTCCTCCTCCATTTAAATGTCCGAAACCATTGTGATTCGGACTTTTGATGTTATAAGTGTATTAAACCAGACATTTCAATCCTGTACGGTTAAAATGATTTTACCCCATAAAGCGGCTTTGTGTTTAGGTTTCAACCTGCCGGAAGTGTCCGAAAATAATCAAACCAAATTACTTGAAAAGTCCACGAAGTGTCCGTTGAAGTCCACCCCCTCGACTTTTGCTTTTAACCCTTATGTGGCGGAAGTTTAGGACATATTTGAACTTGTACGAATGGTTTGATTATTTTTGAAAAAGACATTTCGATTCTTAGTCGGAAGTTTTTTTAAGGTTGAGAATTTTTCATCAAGTCTGAGAAAATTTTTTAATTGATACAAAACCGACACAAAATTTGTTTTGTTGGGCAGGTATGCCCAACCGACAAAGCCGTATCTGCTGCCGGCTGACGTACAAGGTCAACTTTTTTAAAATTGATTATTCATTTCAATGTCGATTTCTTTAAATGCAGCATTTTCACTTGCCTTTTCTTTTATAATATCTAAATATATTATTTAGTAATGATGCTTGTTTTTCAGGACTTTCATCTATTTCACTATGGGTAGTAAAAGATCAAGTTGTAGGTTGGGCTTTCTACCCCAACTGGTTTTAAATCTGATATTTCAATATTATATTTTGCGGCATCTTGCATGATATTTTTGAATTGAAGTTTTTCTAGTTTGAGTTCTTTGGCATAAAGAATTTTTTCTTGTTCTCGTAATTTATTCATTTGGTCTTTAATTTCATTGAATGCAGCATTTTCCTTTACTCTCCCTTTTACAAATCTAAATATATCGTTTAATAATGATGCTTGATTTTCTGGATTTTCATCAATTTTACTATGCCTTGTAAATGGACATGCGACTTTTGCTAATTTATTGTTTTTGTTATCTCTAAGTATGAATAAATCCGAAGCAGTCCCCAAAGCGTCTATTTTATCCAAAATTAAAGTTTCGTTAGGTGAATCTTTAGTTAATTTTTCAAAAAGTGCTCCGACTTTTTTTGTGTTAATACTTAAATCTTTTACATTATTAACAAATCTGGCACCAAAATTAGGATTTTGGTTTGGTTGGTAATTGTTTATTTGCATATTTTTTTCCTTTCTTAACATATGAACTTTTTTATAACAAAATTCATAAATATCTTTTTTGCTAATATATGAAGATATTGTAACATAATAAATTCAAAGAGCTTGTAGGGTTTCTACCCCAACACAAAGTGTCCCCAAAAATCAAACCATCTGTAACAAATAATCAAACCATGTGTTCTTTTACAATAAGCAGTGATTTTAATTGTGTGCGCTTGTATTTTTTATCCAGTTTATTGTATGTCTAATCTAGTGACACTTGATTAGAAGCAGAATCAGTAATTATACCTGTTTGAGTTATCATGAGGATACACTTAAAGTATGCCAAAGCTAATACTTTCAATAATCTTTATCCGTATTATTAATGATAAAACTATCAGTGTATTTGCACCTGCTATTACTTAATTATTTTTATCAAAGCTTACAAAATTACTAAGCGTATTTATTCATTTTTCTTAATGAGCTAGTAACTTAAGCCCTGTAATTCCGCATATAATTAAAGCAATACAAACTAGGCGCATTACGGTAACAGGTTCTTTAAATAAAATAACTCCAAATAATACAGTGCCGATTGTTCCAATACCTGTCCAAATAGCATATGCAGTTCCCAGAGGCAAATGCTTTAGAGCAAGTGCAAGGAAATAAAAGCTGGCTATCATTCCAATTACAGTAAGTATAGATGGAATGATGAAGGTAAATCCATGCGTAAATTTAAGACCAATTGCCCAGCTTATTTCAAACATACCTGCGATAAACAAATATAACCAATGCATAATTTATCCTTTCAATTGCAATAAGCCTGAGAGTTATATCTCCCAGGCTTTTGTCCTTCCGTGTTCACATGTTGTGAGTTTTCTCTTGGTCCAGTCCAATATAAAATTGCGGAACCCTAGAAAACATTTATTATTCAATTATAAAAAATTGTATTATAAAATTTTCTTCTATTCAAGAATAATAAATATCATTTAAAAGTATAAAAAAATGATTAAATCTTTATTTTGCACAAAACAGGCAAGTATTCTCTAAGCGGCTTATCAACTGTACCTTTATCAAGTTCACTTATCATAAAAGAAGCAGTTGGGGTATACCAAGTTACACAGCCATCTTCCGTCATAATGCCAATAGTATTATGTCCGTATTTTTCTTTAAAATTTCTTGACGGATTGTCCAAATCAACAGATATTCCTCTTTTCAACACTTCATAACGTATTAAAGTGCCGTCATCGCAAAGTGTCGTACCTTTTTTCTTACCAAGCGCAAGTAAATTTTCACGTGCACTATTTACTAGTGCAACAGTATCGTCATACAAAACATCGCCTCCGTTGTCGCCGCCAAATATATCAGCCCAAAAACCTTTAAATGAGACTTTAGACTGTTGTGTTTGGATAGGTTGAGCGGCAGTCGCAGTCTCAACCGGTTGGGAAATGTTTTTTTTCATTTTAACTTGATTAGCAGACGGAACTGCAAAATTAATTCTTTGAATCATACACAATTCTCCCTATTCTTTTTTTATATAAAACTCCTAAAAAAAATTTTTGCCAGAAAACTATTATTATTTTAAATTATATTAACACTTCTTATAAGTTTCAAAATTGTTAACAAAAATAAAATAAAAAAGAATAGATTTTTATAATTATTTTTTAATCTTTAATGATTTTGGTGATATACAACATAATACAATAACAATATATATAATTAACCATAAATAAAACACAAAAGAGTTAGCACAGCTATGAATCTTATATCCGTTTTTCGGGTTCTTTTTATATGCCAGCAATTTATTAAATTCATTTTGATAGAACTCATTGAGTTCACTGTCTAATATCAGGGTTGAACTTAAAACATAAAAAATAAACGGATCTTTGCCATCATATTTTATTCTGGCATGATCGTGTTTGGATAAATCCATTGACTTATTAAGTTCTATATTTGAATATAAATTTAGTTTCAAATATCTTGTAAAAACAAATTTGTTGAAAAATTCGTGTTCAATTCTGCAATTAAATTGTTCATTACATACCATAGTCTCTCTGGTAGGATGAAAATAAACTATCCAGAAAAAACTTAATAAAACAACTATTATTTGTACAGCACGTATTTTTAATAAATTAAAGATACCTAAATCTGATTGATCAGCTAATTTAAGTATTCTACGGATATGTTTATTTTTTGGATCAGCTAAAAGAAGCTGATTGCAAAGTTTTATGCATTCATTATACTTATTTAACCCCAACAAAATCTCCGCCTTAGCTGTCAAAAATTCTATATCTTGGCTGTATTTTAAACAATGATTGCACAACTCCATTGCATCATTGTATTTACCTGAGCAGCTAAGCACATCAATTTTAAATTTTAAGGCGTATTTATTATCAGGCTCTTCTTGCAAAATAGAATTCAATTTTGATAATACAACTTCATAATTTTCTTTTTCATAATCATCAAAAAGCAAATCATTTAATTCATTTTCGCTGTACATCTTCTATACCGGTATTATTAGAAACCAATGTAGTGATTATATATAAAAAGCTTTATATTTACAAATAATGCAAAATATTTAAATATAAATATTTTTATAATAATATGTAGCATATGACTGATGATTTAAAAAGAACACTATCTCTCCCCGATGCAATATCTATAGTAGCAGGCTCAATGATAGGCTGCGGTATATTTATCGTATCATCTGACATTGCGAGACAGGTAAATTCCGGATTACTTTTGATTTTAATATGGTGCATAGCAGGATTTATTACATTATGCGGTGGGCTGTCTTTATGTGAACTTGCAGCAAATATTACAGATGAAGGCGGTCAGTATGTATATCTAAAAAAAATTTTTAATGAGCAAATTGCTTTTTTATATGGATGGACTTTGTTTCTGGTGATTCAGACAGGGACAATTGCAGCTGTATGTGTTGCTTTTGCTAAGTTTTTTGGAATAGTTGCTCCTGTTGTCAGTACAGATAATGTATTATTTAACATAGGGCATTTTAATTTTTCTACCCAGCAGTTGTTTTCTATTTTAACTGTTATATTTCTAAGTTACTTAAATTCTCGAGGTATAAAATACGGTGTAATTACACAGAATATATTCACTGTAACAAAAGTCTTGTCACTTGCAGCACTCGTTATTATCGGACTGATTTTTGGGTTTAATGCAAACATACTTATTCAGAACTTTTCTGTGCCGGTTTCTATAGATTATTCAACAATAAACACAATGGCTGTAGCAATAGTCGGTGCTTTATTTGCATCTATTACGTGGAACAATATAACTTTTATAGCAGGAGAAGTAAAACAGCCTAAAAAGAATATACCAAGAGCACTGATATATGGAGTGTTTCTCGTAGTAGCGCTTTATTTATTAATCAATATGACTTATATCACTGTTCTTCCGCTGGAAGCAATAAAAACAGCCCCGCAGGATATAGTTGCCGCACGTACTATACAAGAAATTTTCGGAACTCTGGGCAAAGATATAATTGCAGTAGTTATAATGATATCTGCATTCGGCTGTGCAAACGGAATGATTCTAACCGGCTCCAGAGTATACTATAAAATGGCAAAAGACAGAGCTTTTTTCAGACCGCTTGCAGCAATAAACAGAAAGACCAAAGTCCCTGTAAATTCTCTTTGGGCGCAATGTCTATGGATTTGCATATTAATACTGTGGGGCAATTATTCAGAACTTCTGGATTTTGTTATTTATGCTTCATTAATATTTTATATCCTTGTTACAGCAGGAGTATTTGTATACAGAAAAAAATTCAGCAGTAACAGTGGATTTAAAATAAATAATTTTTTCCCCGTAACATTTTTAATTCTTGCAACATATATTGTTATATGCCTTACAATATATAAACCGCTATACACAATACCGGGATTGTTTATAACAATCGCCGGCATACCTGTGTTTTATGTTTGGAAAAAACTTTCCTAAATATAATCGCAGCTGTCATCATACAATTCGCCTAAAGCCTCATAATCATCATAATCAATGGGCTCAGGTTTTTCGTAAAAGTCTCTTATATCAAGACATGCCGGGTCGAGGCCATGGTCTCTGGCATAATGGACCTTTCTGTTAAAAGCATCAAAGCGGGCACGTTCTTCCTGTGCCTTTCTGATGTTTTCAAAGTATTCTCTTTCAGCACGTGCTTCAGCAGATTCATATTTTCTTGAAGGATTACCAGCAAAACTTTGATGTGAAGTTCTAATATTACTGTTGATTTTGTTCGGTTTAGAATTTTTATTATATGTAAAATTCATACCCGAATAGATTGGCAATATAGACATATAGTGCTCCTTAGGTGTTATGGGGTAACTATTTTTTAAAATTGACAGGTTTAGTAATTATTTTATCAAATTTATCAAACGTAGTCGAATCTATTATATAAATAGGAGGATTTTTCGCAATAGCCTGATTATCAGAGACATCAGAATTATTTACATTCGTCTTGTTATTAGTATTCTGTTGTACATTTTCTTTTGTATCAGATTTATTTGCTTTTCTTGCCTCCATTTTCTCCAACTGTTTTTTAAATACATCAGCAAGAGGAGTAGCAACACTCGGAGTGATAATACGTTTGCATATTATCTGTGAAAATACCAATACAGATATAACGGCAAATCCTGCATTTGCCCATTTAAATGCTTTATTACTAAGAATATTTTCAACAGCCTTTTGTGTTGTTTTAACACCGTTTTTAGAAAGAGTTTCATACATTCTTTCAGCAGCATTATTATTGAATAATTTTCCAAACCACTTATTAAAAAGCATAGGAGAATATTTTTTTACAACCGGTGCAGATAATAAAGGAACAACAACATTCATAATACCGTTAGACAAATCTAAAGAAGTAACAAAATTTCTTTTATCATCAGGAATTTTTTTATTATGATAACTCTGCGTCGTATAATAATAACAATTTACAATATCTTTAGTGATTGTAGAAATTAAAGCAAGATTCGCAGCAGCAGCAGTAGGGTTATCCGGAATCATTTTCTTTAATAACTTAGTATTAAAAAGATTGTTATATAGATTTTTACCGCTAATTACAGGAGCCATTATTTAGCCTCCTTTACTTTGTCAGTCTGTTCTTGTAGAGCATTTGCCTTTTCTTTTTTTGCAGCACTTAAATTAGGGAAGAATTTTTCCATTATTCTCGGATAAGACCAGTTAAGAATTCCGCAGGCAATAGGAAGAATTGCCAAACCGACAAGAACACCGCTTCTATCTTTCCAACCCTTTAATTTTGCTTCAGATTTATTAATTCTTGTATTCAGCCATTTCTTAATTTTTACACTTCTTTCAGCATCTTCAAGAGTGTCACCGTGGAATTTTATATTCTCTATGCTGCCGGCTTTAAAAATTTTATTATAAGCATATTCAGTTATTTTTTCAGCTTCCGTTTTAAGTTCTTCTGATTTTGCAACTATTTCATCATATTTCACTTTCAACTTTTGCAGTTTAGCATCATAAATTTTCTTTGATAATTCTTGAATTTCCTTTTCAATTGCTTCAACTGCCTTATGATTAGCTTCTGCATCATTTGTTAATTTATATTTTTCTCTAATTTGAAGCTTACCCTTTTCAAAATCAGATATCATTTCTTTTAAAACCTTGGAAGATTTGAATTTAACCTTAGCTTCCATGGCAATTGCTTCTTCCAGTTCTTTTATAGCAACATCCTCTGCCTTGCTGTTAATTGCATCATGTATTAAAGTTTTATCAAGCTGTTTTGCTTTAATTAAATTTTTACCTTTTGATTTAAAATCATTATAATTTTTGAATAAATTCAACTCTTCGTCCGTAAAATTGAATTTATTTTTTAAGACATCTTTAAAGACAACATTTTTCATTTGTTCAACTTCAGAAGGTTTGACAATATCCTTCATAGAAATTGTCGATATGTCCATATTTTGTCTTAAATTTTTAAGCTGGTTATAATAAGCTTCGTCCTGAAGTTGAATAATTCTGTCAGCAATCCATTCGGATTTCCTTTGAGGCAGTATACCGTCTCTTATACATTGAGCCTTGTAAGACTTATATTCTTCTTTGACTCTTGGTCTGAGGACTGAAGCCGGTGGTTTTGCGCTCAAATCCATTTCATCAGCGCCCAAAAATGCAGCATGCGAATCAATCCATTTATTATAGTTTTTCATTACAAAAAGCTGCGTCGCAAGTGTAATACCAGCAGAAATTGGTTGTCTTAGCGCCGTATATTCTTTACTTTTTATATCTTCTTTGGACAAAGGGTTAAAAGCTATAAATATCGGGGCAACACCTGCCGTACCTATGGCAGTAACAAGGTTATTCAGTGTTTCACCGCTATTTAAATATAAAGACATCAATAACTTTTGTGTACCTTTAGAATTACGGTAAACAGCATTTCCCAAATCTCTTACTTCCTTATAACACCTAGGAGAATAAGCGCTTTTAAATGCCGGTCTATAATTTGCCGTAGAATTTTTCTGCGGCGTCAAAACCCTATTTAAATTTGCTTGTACTTTCATGTCCCACCTTAAACACACTTCTATATAAATAAAAACGGTGAATATTTAAATTTGCGCATAATTCCCTGAAATATTAAGCAATGTTAACATCAAAAACATCAAGAATAGATGACACTCATTTATAATATAACAGACACAAAAAAAGTTAACTGAATTTTTAACTTATATTAAAAAAAGTATTAAAATATCTTAATTTTCTTTACTATTTAATTTTTTTAAAATACTATAATGATTAAGTTGTAATATAAATAGCCTTTCGGTAAAAAAAGATTAGATTGAAAGAGGAAAATAAGTGGAAAATTTCGGACCAGATATCTTTGGAAGAAGAGATAAGGAACAAGAAACTGAAACTCCGCATGCATCAAATGTAGCGGATATTAAAGTTATAGGAGCCGGCGGAGGCGGCGGAAATGCCGTAAACAGAATGATAAAAGCCGGTCTTACAGGTGTTGACTTCTGGGCAATGAATACTGATGCACAAGTTTTAAAAATGTCTTTGGCAGAAAACAGAATTCAGCTTGGCAGCAAACTTACAGAAGGTCTTGGCGCAGGCGGAGATCCTTCAGTAGGTGAAAAAGCTGCTGAAGAAACACGTGATCAGATTGTACAGGCTTTAGACGGCGCAGATATGGTATTTGTTACTGCAGGCATGGGCGGAGGTACAGGTACAGGTGCTGCTCCAGTCGTTGCTAAGATTGCAAAGGAACTTGGCGCATTAACAATCGGTGTTGTTACAAAGCCTTTCAGCTTTGAAGGCAAAAGAAGAATGAATCAGGCAATGCAGGGGCTTGAAAAATTAAAAGAAACTGTCGATGCACTGATTGTTATTCCTAATGATAAACTTCTCGAGGTAGTTGAGAGAAGAACAACTATGAAAGAAGCTTTTCAGGTTGTTGATGAAGTCCTCTTAAGAGGTGTTCAGGGTATATCTGACATAATAACTGTTCCCGGTATGATAAACGTTGACTTTGCCGATGTTAAAGCAGTGATGCAATCAAGCGGCTCAGCTTTAATGGGTATAGGCAGAGGCACAGGTGAAGGAAGAGCAATGGAAGCAGCAAAACTTGCTATAAATTCACCATTGCTTGAAACATCAATAAACGGTGCATCAGGTATAATAATGAACGTTACTGGCGGTTCTGATATGACATTGCACGAAGTTACAGAAGCAGCTCAGGTAATCCATGATGCTATCGCAGAAGATGCTATCTTCACATTTGGTTCTGTTATCGATGACAGAATTCAGGGTGAAATTCAAATCACGGTTATTGCAACAGGATTTGAAATGAAAACTCCGGAAATGGCTTCTAAAAAAGAATCTGTAAAATCACTCAGTGCAGCAGATTTCTTCTCAAGCTCATTTAATACAGGTAATTCTGCAGTAAATAGTGCTCCTTCATTAAATCCCGGAGCTCCGCAGCCAAAACCTGCTATTTCACCTCAAAAAACACAAAATGACTTGATGAGCATTATTGATATTCCTCCGTTTTTACAAAAGTAGGAATTCAGACTTATTTAATATAATAATACAAAAGACACCGGTAATATCGGTGTCTTTTGTATTAAACCTATGACTTAAATGTAATAAAAAGAGCTCCAAAGGTAAACCTTAAGAGCTCTTTTATAAATAACAAATTAACTACTTAACAGCTTCTTTGAATTTTTTACCAGCTGAGAAAGCAGGAACTGTTTTAGCAGCAATTTTAATTGTAGCACCTGTTTGAGGGTTACGGCCTGAACGAGCAGCTCTTTTTCTTGGTTCAAAAGTACCGAAACCAACCAAAGTAACTTTTTGACCTTTAGAAACAGCTTTAGTAACAGTTTCTAATGTAGCAGCTAAAACGTCAGCAGCAGCTTTTTGAGAAACTTTAGCTTTTTTTGCAACTTCTTTTACTAATTCTTCTTTGTTCATAAGAACCTCCTTTTTGTTAACAAAGTCTATTATATCTATTTTTGGCATTTTAGCAAGCATTTTTAATATAAAAATACAGAAATTATAAATTATTGTTAGTTTTACGATAGTAGTATATGTCTTAATGCCAATGATTACGGGGAAAAACAGAAAACATCTTAAAGAGCCCATGAAGGGTCAAGACGTCCGAATTTTACATTATTGTAATAATAAGTTAAGATTTGATAAGCATTGTAACCTTGTTTTGCAAGATTGTTAGCACCATGCTGGCTCATGCCGAGGCCATGCCCGTTTTTTTTGACTCCGTCATCAAATGAAGGAACTGATTTCAGATATGGCAGGTCTTTATTCCATACAGCACCAGCATTAACCGTATGTCCTCCAGCAGAAGCTGAATAGTATGCAGGTATTACTTTTTGGTTGTAAGTAATAACAATACCTTTCGTTTCAAGAACTGCACTATTTGTAGTTGCAGTTTCTGCTGATGCACCTCCGTACGCTTGATCTTCCGGCGTGTCTTTTAAATCATAGCCTCTTGCTGCTCTTTTACCTCTATTGGCAATAGCATAGCTTCTTGCAGCAATAGCCTGCGCTTTCAAAGCTTCATAATTCCATTTTGACGGCATTTCTGAAGGAACAACACCAAGCATGTAATCTTCTAACGGTAAATTATTAACAACTACAAGTTCGCCGCCTCTGTTCTCAACAATAAATTCTCCCCTGTACCAGCGTCTTTTTGTAGAGATAAATCCTTTATCAATTGGTTTTATAACAATTCTGGCAATATTTAAATTAAACCATTGACCGTTTAGCTCTATGGATATAGTATTTCCGCTTGCTTTAAATGTATAAGGCTTCATTGCTTTTAATTTGTAGAATGATTTGTTATGCAATGGGCTGATTAAGTCAGCATCTTTGCTTGTACCTACTGATACCTGTGATGCACCATCAACTATACCTATTTTCATAGCTGATACAGGTTGTGCACAAAAAAAAGGCAAAATACATAATGCTATTGATAAAAATATTCTATATCCAATCATTTTAACAAGTTTCAGCTTTTTCCAAAAATGCAATTACTGCAATTGCAATTTGTTTTCTTGTTTCATCATCTGCGGCTTTTAAATAATCAAAAGCAAGTGATAATTCTTCTGACGAGTCATACCATCTGTTTAGAACATAATTAAAAGCGCCCAGCAGGTTGTTTTGAAGCACAACGCCATGGTCTTGTGCTTTATTTTTAATAAACTCTGCACATTGCTTCTGAACTGAATCATGTGAATTTTTAATAAGACTTATAGCAAGACTTAATGTAGGTTCTTTGTCATACCAGCGTTTATTATCCATGATATTTCTCCCGCTAATATATTATAACATTAAAAAAAATATGAATTACATAATGTGTTTGTATTATAATTATTGGCATACACTATACTTTTGAGGAATAAATTTGTATGAATAAATATTTGTTAGAAATCGGAACAGAAGAATTACCTTATAAATTTGTAAATACCGGTGTTGCACAGTTAAAATCAAGTTTTGAAAAATTATTAACAGAAAATCAAATTGATTTTACAGAAATAAAATCTTATTCAACACCTAGACGACTTACCTTAATAATTGAAGGTTTTGAAGAAAAACAGCCGGATACTGTCAAAACAGTAAAAGGTCCTATTTTAAGTATTGCGTACGATGAGAACGGCAATTTAACAAAAGCAGGACAGGGATTTGCCAAGAAAAACGGAGTAGAAGAGTCTGCTCTGTATAAAGAAGATAACTATGTATGGGCAAAAGTTGAACAAAAAGGTAAATCAATAAAAGATATACTGCAAGAAAATATAGAAAAAATTGTTTTAAAAATGCAGGGTCCGTATTTTATGAGATGGGCAGATTTGGATGTTAAATTCCAAAGACCCATAAGATGGGTAGTTTCGCTGCTAAACGATGATGAATTAAAAATCAAAATCGCTGATGTTGAATCTACAAGATACTCTAGAGGTCACAGATTCAAATCCGATAAAGTGGAAATTAAAAATCCGGATAGCTACGAGCAGGCGCTTTTCGATAATAATGTAGTAGTTGATTCACAAAAACGCAAGAATATAATTATAGAATCCTCCAAAAAAGAAGCTGCAAAAATAGGTGCAGAAGTATATATGGAAGACGAACTTTTAGAAGAAGTTACAAATATCTGTGAATGGCCTGTCCCTGTTATTTGTAATTTTGATAAAAAATATCTTGATATTCCTGAAAAAGTTACAGTTACCGTAATGGCAGTCCATCAAAGATATTTTCCTCTATACAAAGACGGTAAACTATTAAACAGCTTTATTACAATCACAAACTATATCGGCGATAATTTTGAAAATATTAAAGCAGGTAATGAAAGAGTAGTTGTTGCAAGATTGGATGATGCTATCTTCTTCTTTAACGAAGACACAAAAATTCCTTTTGAAAACTATGTAGAAAAATTAAAAGGCATAACATTCCAAAAAGGGATGGGCTCAATGTATGACAAAACACAACGAATAATCAAGCTGTCAGAATGTCTTGCAGAAAAGCTTAATGCTCCTTTAGAAACAATAAAAAGAACAGCACTTTTATGTAAAGCTGATCTTGTAACCAGCCTTGTATTTGAATTCACTGAACTGCAAGGGTTTATTGGGTCAGACTATGCGTTTAATGCCGGTGAAAGGCCTGAAGTTGTAAAAGGTATAAAAGAGCATTATTATCCGCTCGGCGCTGATTCTGAACTTGCTGAATCAATAGAAGGACAGGTTGTTGGTATAGCAGATAAAATAGATACAATTATTGCTGTTTTTGCAGAAGGCAAAAAACCTACAGGTTCTGCTGACCCTCTGGGTGTAAGAAGAGCTACTCTCGGTATAATTAAAACTGTTATACAGAAGAGCCTTGATATTAATTTAGAAGATTTAATCAAACAATCAATTGACTTAATGCCTGTTGAAATTAAAGACAAAGAAACATTGTTTAATGAAGTTAAAATCTTCTTTGAAAACAGATTAAGCATTTTCTATACAGAAAAATACAGACACGATGTTGTAGATGCCTGCATAGTGAACAAGAGCGCATTGTCTGATTTAAATGACTTTGCAAAGAGAGTAGAATTTCTTTCTCAAAAAGTCAATTCGTCTGATTTTGTTGCATTGAATGAAGCTGCAAACAGAATAATTAGAATTACAAAAGATTATAAAACAGAACAATTGCCTGACAGTACATTGTTTAATACTCCTCAGGAATCGAAGCTTATGGAATATACAAATTCCATTGAAGAAGATAAATTAGATTATGAAGAACTTTACAAAAAACTCTTCAATGCAAAAGAAGCAATTGATGAATTTTTTGATAAAGTTCTGGTTATGGATAAAGATGAAAAGGTCAAAGAAAACAGACTGACTCTGCTTTATTCAATCAAGAAAAAATTTGCCAAAATTGCAGATTTTTCAAAATTAGTAATCTAATTGAACATAAAATGGAAATGATAAGACTTTTTATGGGCATATTACTTGTAATATGCCTTATTTTAAATATAAATTTTAAAAAATTACATAATATATACGAAGAACAAAAAATTCTCAATGAAACAATTGAAGCATCATCACCGCTTGGTATATATGTAAAAGATTTTAAAGGACGAGTAAAAATAATTGAGGTTCTTGACTATACTCCTGCTTTTAATGCAGGACTAGAACCCGGTGATAGAATTTTAAAAGTTAACGGATGTAAAATTGACAATGTAAAGAATTTTTTTGAATGTATAGAAGATGCTGATTTAGATAAGCCTGTTAATCTGGTGGTCTATAGAGTAGACAGTTGTTCAACATTTCCCGTTGATATAGTGCCGTTTAACACAAGTTGTAAATAATACTGACTTTATTATTGCATTTGTGTTATTTTATTGTTATAAAAAGAAGGCACTTTGTGCATGTGGTAGATTAGTAATTAAACAAAGGAGAATTATGGGATTACCTAAAGTAGCATATTTTTCAATGGAAATAGCATTAGACCAGTCTTTGAGTACATACTCCGGAGGCTTGGGATTCTTGGCAGGTTCACACATGCTTTCTGCCGGTTATCTGCAGCTTCCAATGGTAGGCGTAACAATGTTATGGTCTTACGGATACTACAACCAGAGAATTAATGAAGAAGGCAATGTTGATGTTGCATATATAAGAAAACACTATGACTTTTTACAGGATGTGGATGCACAGGTTACTGTAAAAGTATTTGGTGAAGATGTTATCGTAAAAGCATATAGAGTAGATCCTGATTTATTCGGTTCCTGTCCTGTTTACCTTTTAACAACTGATATTGAAGAAAATTCTGAATGGGCCCGTTCAATTTCTCATAAACTGTATGATGGCAATGAAAAAATAAGAATTGCTCAGGAAACTATTCTCGGTGTTGGCGGTATAAGACTGCTTCAGGCAATCAAATACGATTTTGAATGCGTACATATGAACGAAGGTCATGCTCTTCCGGCTGCGTTTGAACTTTTACAGCAAAATAACGGAGACCTTGAAAAGACAAAAAGACAGGTTGTATTTACTACACACACACCTGTTGCAGCAGGCAATGAGGTACATTGGGTTGATACGCTTATGGAAGGCGGCTTCTTTGCAGGTTGTTCAAGAGAAAGAGCTGTGGAACTCGGCGGCGAACATTTCTCATTAACAGTTGCAGCACTTAGAATGAGCCGTATTGCAAATGCTGTGTCACAGCTTCACGGACTTGTTGCAAACAAAATGTGGAACTGGGTCGAAGGAAGATGCCCGATTCGTGCTATTACCAACGCTGTAAATCTCCACTACTGGCAGGATGAAAGAATCAAAAATGCAAAAACACTGCAAGATCTTTTAGATGCAAAAGTAGAAATGAAAAGAGAAGTATTCAGCTACATTGCTAACACAACAGGTAAGAGATTTGACCCGAATGTTTTGACAATCACGTGGGCAAGAAGATTTGCTGATTACAAACGTGCGTGGCTTATCTTTATGGATATGGACAGAATCCTCAAATTGTTAAATGCAAACAAAGTTCAATTGATTTTTGCAGGCAAGTTCCATCCGGATGATGCAATGGGTCGTGAAATGTTTAATAACATTCTGCATAAATCATACAATATCAAAAACGTTGCTGTTCTTGCCGGATATGAACTTGAACTCAGCGGAAAACTGAAAAGAGCTACTGATGTTTGGTTAAATACACCGATAAGACCGTTAGAAGCATCAGGTACATCAGGTATGTCTGCTAACGCAAACGGTGCTGTTCACCTTTCTATCTTTGACGGATGGACTGTTGAAGGTACATTCCCGGGTATTAACGGCTATACTGTTGAATATCCCGGCCTTGATGACGATATTCCATGGGAAGAACGTCACTGGAAAGACCATGACTGCATAATGGACATTATCGAAAATCAAATCATTCCGACATACTATGACAACAAAATGGAATGGGCAAGAATGATGAGACAGGCTGTCAGAACATCTGAAGCTTACTTTAACTCTGACAGAATGGTTATAGAATACTTTAACAGAATCTACAAACCTATTGCTCACGAAAGTCCCAAAGAAGGCGGATTGAATACAAATGCATCTGATATGACAGTTGACCCTTCTCAAAAAGAAGCACCCAATATGGATGCATGGACATATTCAAATATTAAGTAAATAATATTTATTTATTTCAACTCAAAAGACTCCTTAGTTATAGGAGTCTTTTGTCTATATATTATATTTTGTCTACTTTATTAATACTAAATTTCTGCTAAACACTTTATTTCTAATACTTTTATAATATAATTATCCTATAGATTAGGAAAATATGTCGTAAAATAGGAATAAGGATAATTAAAATGAAAACAACAATTGAAAAATTAGAAAACAATATTGTAAAACTTGATATAGAGATTGATGCAGACACTGCGGAAAAAGAATACAACAAAGCTTGCAAAAGACTTGCACAAAGAGTAAATATTCCGGGATTTAGAAAAGGCAAAGCACCAAGAGCAATTCTGGAAAAAAATATAGGAGCAGAAACAATTAAACATGATGTATTGGAATATTTACTGCCAAATGCCTTTTCATCTGCAATAAAAGAAAATGAATTAAATGTAATAACAGAACCTGCTGTTGAATCATATAATTTTGAAATCGGTAAACCTGTTACAGTCGTTGCAAAAGTGGAGCTGAAGCCGGAAGTAAAATTTGAACAGTATAAAGACTTAAACATAAAAGTTGAAGAATTCAAAACTGCTGATGATGCTATGCAAAAAGAAATCGAAGAACTTCTGGAAAAATTCACGACGTTAAAAACAGTTGATGACAGAGAAACAACAGATAAAGATGTTGTAATGATGGATTTTGAAGGCAGTGTTGACGGTGAACTCATTAAAGGCGGCGCTGCAAAAAATTATATGCTTGATTTAGAACACAGCAATTTTATACCCGGTTTTGCAGAGCAGCTTGTCGGACACAAAAAGGATGAAGAATTTACAATTGACGTAACTTTCCCTGAAAATTACCACGATGAAAAATTAAACGGCAAACCGGCACAATTTAAAATCAAAATTAATGAAATTAAAGAAAAAGTAAAACCAGAGTTAAACGATGAACTTGCTAAAAAAGTAGGTAATTTCAAAACAGTAGATGAATTAAAAGCAGATATTCAAAAGTATCTCGATGACACAGCTAAAGTAGAAAATGATAAAAGAAGTGCCGAAAAGTTATTTGAAACTATTCTTTCAAAAATGTCTGTTGATGTACAGCCTACTATGATAGAAAGAGAAAAACAGGCTTTGATTGCTGATTTTAAACAGAAAGTTGCGCAATCCGGTGTTGATTGGGAAGAAGTTCTCAAAAAAGACGGACCTGAAAAAATTGATGAAGAGCTGAAAGCAGAAGCTCTTAAAAGAATCAAAAATTCATTAATGTTGTCCGAAATAGCAAGACTTGAAAATATTCAGGTTACACCGCAGGATTTGGAACAAAAAATAGCCGAGCTGGCTATGATGTATCAAACAGACAAAAGTACTATATTTAAAGAAATATCTAAAAATGTAGCACTTATTCAATCACTTACACAGCAAGCACTGACACAAAAGGTTACAAGATTCCTTCTTGATAACAACAAAATTGAATTCGTTGCAGAAGTCAAAAAGTAGATTATAATAATAGTAATTAGTATTTTAAAACGGAAAACGAAAGGGCTAAAATATGAGCTTTGTACCAACAGTAGTAGAACAATCAAGCCGTGGTGAACGCGCATTTGACATATTTTCGAGATTGCTTAGAGAAAGAATCATCTTTTTGGGCACACCTATAGATGATATGGTAGCTAATCTTGTTGTTGCTCAGATGCTGCTGTTAGACTCAGAAAATCCGGAAAAGGATATCATGCTTTATATCAACTCACCCGGAGGTAGTGTTACAGCAGGTTTTGCAATATATGATACTATGCAGCACATCCGTTCAGATGTATCTACTATTTGTCTTGGACAGGCCGCTTCAATGGGTGCATTTTTGCTTTCCTCCGGTACTAAAGGCAAAAGATTAGCACTTCCTCATTCAAGAGTTTTGATTCACCAGCCTTTAGGAGGTGCACAAGGTCAGGCAACAGATATTGAAATTCAAGCTGCAGAAATCTTGAGAATCAAAAAAGCATTGAATGAAATTCTTGCTTCAAATACAGGACAGTCTATTAAAAAGATTGAAAAAGATACTGACAGAGATTATATCATGACTCCGGAAGAAGCTCTGGAATATGGTATGATTGACAAAGTTGTGTCTATGGACAAACATCCGAAAGCTGAGTAATTCAGCATAAAATAGGAGAAATGTAATGGTTAAACACGATGACAGCCGTCTAAAATGTTCATTTTGCGGAAAAACTCAGGATCAAGTAAAAAAATTGATTGCCGGCCCTGAAGTATATATCTGCGATGAATGCGTTGAATTATGCAACGAAATTTTGGACGAAGAATTTTTCGAAAATAAAGAAAAAGGTGAAAAAGAAGAGCACAAAGATGCTGATATTTCATCTGTACCCAAACCGCATGAAATCAAAGCTTATCTTGATCAGCATATCGTAGGTCAGGATGATGCCAAAAAGGTTCTGTCAGTTGCAGTTTACAACCATTACAAAAGAATTGCCCACAATACAACAGAAAAGGATTCAAGCGGTATAGAAATACAAAAAAGTAACATACTACTTGTTGGTCCTACAGGTTCAGGTAAAACTCTGCTTGCACAAACACTGGCAAAAATGCTGGATGTACCGTTTGCGGTTGCAGATGCTACAACACTTACAGAAGCCGGTTATGTGGGCGATGATGTAGAAAATATTTTGCTAAGACTGTATCAAAGTGCTGATTTTGATGCACAAAAAGCAGAAAGAGGTATTATCTACATTGATGAAATTGATAAGATAGCAAGAAAATCAGAAAACCCGAGTATAACAAGAGATGTATCCGGCGAAGGTGTACAGCAGGCCCTTTTAAAAATGATAGAAGGCACAGTTGCCAATGTACCTCCGCAAGGCGGTAGAAAACACCCTCATCAGGAATTTATTCAGATAGATACAAAGAACATTCTGTTCATAGTCGGCGGTGCATTTGTAGGACTGGATAAAATTGTTGAAAGAAGAGCGGGTGAAGGTACATCTCTCGGATTCGGTGCAAAAGCACCGGCAACAGCAGCTGAAAAAGAAATTGCTGCACAAAAAATGCTCAAGAAATTACAGCCGGAGGATCTTCTTAAATTCGGTTTAATTCCTGAGTTTATCGGACGTGTACCTATATATGCGGTTTTAGATCAGCTTGATGAAGCAACATTAAAAATGATTTTGACAGAGCCTAAAAATGCTATTATCAAACAGTATCAATGCCTGTTAAAAATGGATAATGTTGATCTTAAATTTGAGCCTGAGGCTATTGATTTGATTGCAAAAGAAGCAATTAAACGTAAGACAGGCGCCCGTGCACTTCGTTCTATTGTTGAAGAGCTTATGCTCAACATTATGTACGAAGTTCCGTCACAGGAAAATGTTCACGAATTTACGGTAACAGCTGAAATGGTGAAAAAAAGAGACAATGTTGCAGAGTTAATAAAACTTCCGCAAAAGAAAGATAAAGAGGATGCGGAAACAGAAACTCACGAAGAAATAGCATAAACATAATTGTTTTATATATCAAAGAGAACCGTTTTTATAACAACGGTTCTCTTTTTTATATAAATTTTATATACATAGTATGTAAACAATTGTAAACTTTCTCTAATATTTCCTAAAGAAAAAAAAAAAACCCACGATAAATATTAAGTAACAAATTTAAGAAATAAAGGAGACGCGTATGGCATTTATTAATCTCGATCAATTAAGACTTCCTTTTCAAGCAAATACCGCAAGATTGCAAAAGGCAAATGAGGAAGAGCCTGCAGCAGAGGAGCATAAGAGAGTAGTACCGGAAAAGGCAGATAGTTCTGATGAACAAAACAGAGAGTCTTATTTAAATACATTAAGAAGACCTGCATTATCTTTGCAGCAAAGCAATTTACTTGCACAACAGTCAACAATAAGAGTAGATTTATCTGATTTAAGAACAGTAGTAAAACAGGATACAACAGAGGCAGCAGATAATGATTCATTGGTATCAGGTTCAGGAGCTGCACAGCAATTGACCGAGGAGGAAGCTATTGCTCAGGGATATACTGTAATAAAGACAGCCGAAGATTTGCAAAAAATCAATGATAACTTAGACGGCAAATACATCCTTATGGGTGATATTGATATGTCTGAATTTCATTCTTTAAAACCTATAGGAAATTGGGATACACCATTTACAGGTGAATTTAACGGTAACGGGTATACGATTTCTAATTTTAGTGCAAAATCAATAATAAGTGATGAGGGAGATAGCGCAACAGGTCTTTTTGGCTGCGCAGACGGTGCTGAATTCAGCAATGTTTCATTCGTAGATGCATATTATAACACAAGCAGTTTACACGCTATACATGGCGGAGAAGCAGATCCAAACGGCGATAGAGGTGCCGGAATGCTTGTAGGATATGCCAATAATTGTACAATTGATAACTGCAGTGTTGAAGGAAAGTTTATAGGCATTGGCGGTGCTCTTGCAGGACGGATAACTAATACTACAATTACTAATTGCAATGCAAATATAAGCAAAGATTCAAATTTATTTGGTGGTCTTGTAAATATTGCAGAAAATTCTACTATAGAAAATTGTAATGCTTTTTTAAATGGTGAATGCAATGGCGGTATAGTATACGAGGCTTCAGACACAAAAATAACAAACTGTTATACTTCAGGAAGTTTGGTAACTGACGGCCTTGTTAGTGGAGGTATAGCAGCTACTGCATATGGAGATTCAGTTATAAGTAACTGCTCGTCAGAATGTAATATAAAATCAATATCGAGTATGACAGGCGGTATTGTAGGGCTTGTTCAAGATAATTCAATTATAGAAGACTGTGTATACAGTGGTTCTATAACTTCGAATGCAACAGATGCAAAAGATGCAACATTTGGAGGCATAGCCGGTGAAGCCAGAGGGCATGCAAGCATTATTGATTGTAAAGTAACAAATGCTGAACTCGTAGGAACAAGCAAGATTGGCGGAATATTGGGGCGCAATTCAGGAACGACAACTATTAAAGGATGTGACATTATTAACCTGACACTGCAGGGTGAAAAATATTTAGGCGGTATTGTAGGTTACAATAATGTGGGTAGTAATTTATTAATCTCTATATCGGAAGACAGCCTCAATAATATTGTAATCAAAGACTCTGACGGCAATGTTTTAACTGATTTAGATAATGTGGGTACAAAAGATAATAATTATATAGGTAAAATACTCGGTAGAAATTACGCTGGTAAATTTGAAATCACAGATGACCCCAAAAACTACAAATTCCCCGACCTTATAGACATGGTACAGGACAAAAAAGACATGGAAGCTGCCGCAAAAGAACAAAACCTCTCTGTATCAGACTGCAGCGGTGTTTACCAAAAACGGGTCAACGGCAAAACCGTCTACTATGTCTGGAACTCTAACGACAAAGAGTTTGAACTTGCCGGTGATATCCAATCCATCAACTCTGACGGTACTTATACTGACAGATATGGCAACAAATACAACAGACCATACAATGAACAGGTTGCAGCACATGCCGGCGGCTACACACCGACCGTTATCGAAGGCGTATATGAAAAAGACGGCAAATACTACAACTTCAACAACGGTACGGGTGAGTTTGTTGAGATTAATAAATCTAACTTTGTAGTTGATGAGACACAAGAAGAAGAAAAAAATGCATTTATCTTAAATTCAAAAAATAATCTGCTGGATAAAGTACAATTTAAAAAATTAGATACGATATCAGATCTCAGTTTCAAAGGACTTATCAGCCTGAATGGATATACACAAACTGCAACGAGATTAAAACCACTGAATCAGGATTCATAACACTGCATTTTCACCATACACACAAAAAGCCGCAGAACACAAAATTCTGCGGCTTTTTATTTATACAGTTAAGTCAAATTAAATTCTGATTTAATTCATTTTTTCAGATATTCATCAATAGCTTTTGCTGCACGTTTACCTGCACCCATTGCATTGATAGCATTGGATTCACCTGTCGGTGCGACATCTCCGCCTGCATATACGCCGGGGATTGATGTTTCGCCTGTGTCTTTATTAACGATAATGTAGCCTTTATTATTAGTTTCCAGGTTCAAGCCTTCTTTTTGAGCAGAGGATTGTATAATCGGATTCGGGCCTGTACCCAGAGCAACAATAACAGCATCAAGCTCAATCGTGACAGATTCACCGGTCGGAACAGGCCTTCTTCTTCCTGATTCATCAGGTTCGCCAAGTTCCATCAAGTCGAATTTCATTGCCTTTACATACCCATCCTCTCCGATTATTTCTGACGGAGCATGCAAAAACTTAAATACAACGCCTTCTTCTTTAGCGTGTCTGATTTCTTCAAGTCTTGCAGGGAGCTCTGCTTCTGTTCTTCTATAAGCAATATAAACCTCTTTATAGCCTACACGAACAGCAGTTCTTGCAGCATCCATTGCAACATTACCACCGCCGATTACAGCAACTTTTTCACCAACCTTAAGCGGCGTTGGTGTTGTTTCTTCATTGGCATGCATAAGGTTTACTCTTGTCAAAAACTCATTAGCACTGTAAACACCGTTGAGATTTTCGCCCGGTATGTGCATCATCTTTGGCAAACCTGCGCCGGAGCATAAAAATATTGCATCAAAACCGTCTTCTTTTAGCTGATTAATAGTTACAGATTTACCGACTATAACATTTTTTTCAAACTTAACGCCTATATTTTTTAAGCCGTCCAGTTCTCTGTCAAGAACTGTTCTTGGAAGTCTAAATGGAGGAATACCGTATCTTAATACACCGCCTAGTTCATGCAAAGCTTCAAAAACAGTAACATCATATCCTGCTTTTCTTAAATCAGCAGCGGCAGTGATACCTGCACAACCAGAACCGACTATGGCAACTTTTTTGCCGCAGTCTTTTATCTCACCCGTCTTTGCATCAGTCTTGTCTCCTACATATCTTTCCAATGCGCCAATAGCAACAGGTTTGCCTTTTATACCGAGTACACAGTTGCCTTCACATTGGCGTTCTTGAGGACAAACTCTTCCACAGACAGAAGGCAGCATGCTTGTTTGCCTGATAATATCACCGGCTTTTTCAATATCTCCTTCTTTGAGAGCTGCAATAAAGTCAGGAATTTGTATATTTACAGGACAACCCTGTACACATTTTGCATTTTTACAGTGTAAACATCTTGAGGCCTCGATGGCTGCTTGTTCATCTGTAAAGTTGCTTTCTACAGCCTCAAAATTTGTTCTTCTTATCTGCGGGTCCTGTTCAACAGGATGTTGTCTGTCTGCTCTTTCCATTTATGCTCTCCATCATCCATAACTCACAATAAAATTATAATATATAAATATAATCATTAAACATCGAGATACTTTTCAAGCTCCCATGGGGTTACCTGTTTTCTGTATTCATTCCACTCTATTCTTTTGGAACTTAAAAATTCATTAAAAATATAATCCCCAAGAGCAACTCGAGAAACCATACTTTTTTCAAATTCTTCCAAGGCAGTAAAAAGATTTCTCGGCAATGATTTTATTTTTCTCTGTCTAATTTCATTACCCGATAATAAAAATAAATTTTTCTCAACAGGTACAGGCGGTTCAACATTCTTTCGAATACCGTCGACACATGCCTGCATCAACACAGCAAAAGCCAGATATGGATTTGTTGCACAATCAGCAGAACGGAGCTCCAGTCTTGTAGAATTGCCTCTTTTTGCTGGAATACGAATCAATGCACTTCTTGTCACAATTGACCAGACAATATAGATAGGAGCTTCATAGTCCTTAACAAGCCTTTTATAACTGTTAATCGCAGGGTTTAAAACAGCGGTAATTCCCTTTATATTTTTTAGTAAAGAACCTATTGTATTATATGCTGTTTCAGAAAGCTTGTTTGCATCTGAATCATCAAAAAATAAATTGTTCCCCTCAACATCTGTTATAGAAATATTTAGATGCAATCCCGATCCATTTTGTCCATATACAGGTTTTGGCATAAAAGAGGCCTTAAATCCAAAATTATCTGCAATTATCTTTGTAATAAATTTAAAAGTAATAATATTATCAGCCGTCTTTAAAATATCATCATAGCCAAGGTCTATTTCATGCTGAAATGGTGCACCTTCATGGTGCAGGGCATCAATCTCAAAACCCATTTTTTGTAGTGAGACCAATATATTTATAAGAGCCTCATCATATTTATTGCTTCTGTTTAAATCGTAATATCCGGTTGATTCAGCCGCAATATTTAAAATATTATTATTTTCGTCCGTCCTAAACAGAAAAAATTCCAGTTCAGGACCTATATTCATTTTATAACCAGCATCAGCAGATGATTTAATAATTCTTTTTAAATTAGAACGGGGACAACCGTCAAACGGGGTACCGTCGGAATTGTGTATATCACATATAAAGCGAGCGGAATTACGTAAATTAGAAAAATCAAACGGAAAGATTAAAAAAGTAGATTTATCAGGATATATTCTTAAATCCATAGTTTCATTAACTCTGAATCCGCTTATAGACGAACCGTCAAACATCACCTTATTCTGCAAAATATCATCAATCTGCTTTGCAGGCATATTCAAAGTTTTTATCTTGCCGTTTATATCAATGAACTGAAGAAATATTGTTTTAATATTTTTAGTTAAAATAATATTTTTAATTTCCTGGTCAGATAGCATAACTTCATTATCTGATACCATCTAAGATGGGTCAAGTAGATAGCAGATTTACATTTCTTTACAATTGTATATATAAAAGCAATGTTTTGTATTGAAAATTTTTTATATAAATAGAGAGATAAAACTAGACATTAAAAATTAGAGAGGGAAAAACAATGAAAACATCCGTACAGTATTCTTATTGCTATTCAGGCAATAATGAAAATGACAAAACAATTTATGTGCAAACAAATAGCATAAATAAACTACCAAAAATCAATATGAAATTACCCAAAATTTCGATTGAATTTTGTGAAAATTTAAATCTAATACTGGAACAATAATAAACTTAGATAAGTTCTGTTAAAAACTTATAAACAGGTATTATCCTTACGGGATAATCATTGTGCATACGATTTAAGATTTTTTCCAGGTTAGAAATCGCAGCTTTTTCACTGCGTCCATAGCCTATAAGATTTTTTATAATACAATTTGCAACAAATACATTGTTTTTATTGTTCTTATAGATTAAAGCAGGATATTGAATACTTGTTTTTGACAATCTATTTTTTCCTTTATAATAAATGCAACTGTGCCGTACTGAATAAATATCGTCATAATAATTTAACAGCTAAATGTCTGTTATAAATTTCATATTTTTGAAGTAGTAATTTTCTTGTGTTAAAATACAATCAGTATTTAAGTGTAAATGGAATTTATATAGGGATGAAAAATAGTTTATTTCTAACATTATTCTGCTTCTTCGCTACAACAGGTTCTGCTTTTGCTGTAAATCTGCCTGATGCTATGAAACAGTCAATGTCACAACAAGATTACGGTATTCCAAGTGTTATGAATCTTGTACTCTCAATGATATTTGTAATTGCATTAATATATATTACAGGATGGGTTTATACAAAACTAAATATTGTAAACAGAAAAAATATTGCAAAAATAGCAGAATCTAAAGACAAAGCACGATTTAATATTATCCAGTCTATGTCTCTCGGGCAACAACGCCACATATATTCAGTAGAAATGAACAACAAAATACTTCTTATCGGTTCAACCCCGAGCCATATAAATCTGATAAAGGAATTTGATAAAAACAAATTTGATGATACTGTTGATACTGATAATGAAAAGGGAAATATCGAAAATATCACAGATTCACAGAGCAAAACGACTAGTATCGATGAATTATACAAAAAATATAAGTATTAATAGTAGTATCAGGAGCTGATTTTGAGAAATAAAGTAGTAATAGGCAATAAGACAATCAGTGATGATTCACCCTGCTTTATAATTGCAGAAATTGGTATAAACCATAACGGTTCAATTGATCTTGCAAAAAAAATGATAGATGAGGCTGTTATGGCAGGGTGCGATGCTGTAAAATTTCAAAAAAGAACCGTAACAAAAGTATACACACCTGAAGAGCTGGATACATATCGCCCTAATTATTATGGCAATACAAACAGAGACCTTAAATTTGGTTTGGAATTGAGCTACGAAGATTATTGTGAAATAGACAGATATTGTAAAGAAAAAAGAATAATGTGGTTTGCTTCTTGCTGGGACATTGATTCTGTAGATTTTATAGAACAGTTTGATGTGCCCTGTCATAAAATTGCATCGGCACTGCTTACTGATGATGAATTTTTATATAAAATTAAATCTACAGGCAAGCCGGTGCTTTTATCAACCGGTATGAGCACAATGGAAGAAATCCGTCATGCAGTAAGTATATTAGGTGAAGATAATCTGGTTATATTCCAGTGCACATCTACGTACCCGACAGAACATAAAGAAATTAATCTGAGAGTTATCGAACAATTTAGAAGAGAATTTAAATGCCCGATAGGATACAGTGGACACGAAAAAGGTCTGCTTCCTTCAATACTTGCCGTTGAACTAGGTGCAAACTCTGTAGAAAGGCACATCACAATAGACAGAACATTATGGGGGTCAGACCAGGCAGCGAGTCTTGAACCAGAAGGCTTAAGACGAATGGTTAGAGACATAAGAGAAGTAAAGATTATACTTGGCAATGGTAAAAAAATTGTCTATGACTCTGAAATTCCTGTAAAAAATAAATTAAGAAAAAGCAGCAAGGTATCTGTATAATGTACAAAACTTTGAATCTTTCATCTGATATAAAAATAATTGTAAGCGACTTTGACGGCATATTTACTGATAATTCGGTTTATATCCTCAATAAAGATACAAAGTTAAAAAAGCTAAGTTTTAAAGATTTAATGGGGATATCAATTGCTGTAAAAACCGGAATCAAGGTTGCCGTAATATCAGGTGAAAAAAGCCCGGAAATTGATTATATTGCGGATAAATTTTCGCTTGTTGATATACATCAAGGAATAAGAGAAAAATTACCTGTATTGGAAAGCATAAAATCTAAATATTCTTTGAAAGATGATGAAGTGCTGTATGTAGGTGATGATATTAATGATATTCAATGTCTTAATAGTGTAAAATATGCTGTAACTGTTGAAGAAGCTAATTACAAAGTAAAACAGCTTCCTCATATACAAATAGTAAAAGCTAACGCAGGAAATGGTGCTTTTCGTGAAATAGTAGACAATATCTTGGAATTAAAGCAACAATTATTGCATACCAAGGAAACATCAAATTTATGAGTAGAAAATTACTACAAATTAAAGAAACAATAAAAAGTCATATAGACAAATTGGATAAATTTGTAAAGAATTACAATGAAATTTCAAAAACCGTCCAAATACCCTCATCTGCATATATGAACTGGGGCATAGATCTTGCGCAAAAAGGCAAACTTGATGAAGCAATGGAAAAACTTCAGACGGCTGCACTTATGGCAAATCAGAATCCCGGTGTCTATATAAATATAGGGATAGCAATGCTAAAGCAGAAAAATTTTGAAGAAGCAATAAAAAACTTCCGAAGGGCAGTAAAAATAGATAAATTTAATTCAAGAGCATATGCAATGTGGGCGTCTGCACTATCAGAAATAGGAGATTTGAAAAGTGCAATTGAAATATACAAACTTGCACAAAAATATGATCCAAGAGACACTGATACTTATTTAAACTGGGGTATATCCCTTGCAAAAGCCGGAAAAAATAAAGAAGCTGAAGAAAAATTTAAAAAGGCAGCGACTCTAAATCCTGCAAATCCTATTACTCCATTTTTGTGGGGATTACTTCTTTTAGAAGAAAAAAATTACAATGAAGCAATAATAAGATTTAATCACAGCCTTATATATTCTGAGGATAAGTATGATTCATACTATTACCTTGCATTGTGTTATTTAAAACAATACAATTATAAACTTGCTATAAAATATGCAAAGGAAGCAATTAATATTAATCAAGCTAATGTAGATGCTTATATAATACTTGCTGAGTGTTACCTTAATACAGGTAAAGATACTTTATGTCTAAATACTTTTAAATCAGCAGAAGATAATGCACAAACAAATGCCAATTTTTATACAAACTGGGGACTTGCTCTACAAAAATACAATCATATTGATGAAGCAAGAGAAAAATTATATAAATCATTAATGTTGGATCCATCACAGGAGATTGTATTATTTAATCTGGGTGTAAATTTTCTAATGAGCAAAGAATACACTCAAGCAGAAGATTTTTTTAATAAAGTTCTTGAAAAGAATCCGGTAAATCCGCTTGCATTGTATAATCTTGCAGCAATTGCTTATAACAGACAGGACTATAGTTCTGCTTTAGAATTATATAAACGCTCTTTTGAAAATGACAGAAAAAATTACAGAATATACTTTAATATTGCAAATTGTTATTACAAAAAGAATGATTTTTCAAAAGCAAAAGAATATTTTAAAAAATGTATAGAATACTGTCCAAAATACATACAGGCATACATAAATTATGCAAACTTGCTTATGGAAACAGGAAATCTCAAAGAAGCACAGAGAAAAGTTAGGACTGCATATCTTCTTGATAAAAATTCTCCATATACAAGTTTTGCCTTTGGCATAATACTTATGAAATCAGAAAAATTTGACGAAGCAATTGAAAAATTTGAAAATGCAATAAAAAATGCTCCTGATTATCTTCTTGCCTATATGGGTAAAGCTGAAACGCTGTTACATTTACAAAAAACAAAAGAAGCTTTATCTACGCTAATATCAGTAATAGATAGTGCTATACAACTTCCTGAGTTTCAAGAGCTCTTAACACGTGTATTTGAAAATTTACCGCAAGATTGCATAATAGATAATTCGGCAGTAAAAACCATTCTTGAGAGTTGTAATAAATTTTTAGAGATGTATAATAACGATAAGGTACTGGCTATAAAAAATTTGTTACTGGAAAAATTCAAGTGTGAGGCAAATTAAAAGTGGGTATAATTGTTCAAAAATTTGGCGGCACTTCTGTAGCTGACACAGAAAAAATCAAAAATGTAGCATCTGCTGTTATAAGAGAGAAAAAGAACGGCAATGATGTTATAGTAGTTGTTTCTGCTATGGGTCATACAACAGATTATCTTGTAAAAATGGCAAATGAGATTACCTCTCGTCCTAATTCAAGAGAAATGGATATGCTGCTTGCTACGGGCGAGCAGGTTTCTATTGCACTTCTTACAATGGCAATACAGGCTCAAGGTTATGCAGCTGTTAGTATGAATGCAATGCAGGTAGGTATCATCACAGAATGTGTTCATTCAAAAGCAAGAATTGTTGATATAAAAACAAATAAATTAAAGGAACATCTGGACAAAGGAGAAATTATAGTCGTTGCAGGTTTTCAGGGTGTAACTCCTGAAGGAGAAATTACAACACTCGGCAGAGGAGGCTCTGATACTTCTGCAGTAGCAATTGCCGGTGCATTGAACGCCGACAGATGTGATATTTATACAGATGTAGAAGGTGTTTATACAACAGACCCGAGAATCGTACCATGTGCAACGAAATTAGATGAAATTTCATATGAAGAAATGCTGGAATTAGCGCATGTTGGAGCCAATGTTTTGCATCCCCGTTCAGTTGAAACAGCAAAGCAGTATCAGGTTCCGCTTAGAGTAAGAAGCACTTTCAAATTAGAAGATACAGGAACTTATATTATAGGAGTTGATGATATGGAAATTTATAAACCCGTTGCGGGCGTGGCTGCTGATTTATCTCAAATAAGAATAGTTGTAACAGAAGTTCCGGATAAACCGGGTAATGCTGCAAAAATATTCGAACTATTGTCAAACTCGGATATAAGTGTAGATATGATTATACAGTCATACGGAAGAAGCGATGATACAAATGATATAGCCTTTACTGTTGCTAAAACAGATTATGAAAAAACAATGGAAATAGTAAAAGAAATTATAAGAGAAATTCATGCTTCAGGAGTGCTGGTTGATGAAGATATTGCAAAGGTTTCGATTGTAGGAGCAGGCATGGTTGATAGGCCGGGTATTGCTGCCTCAATGTTTAAAGCACTTGCAGAAGCAGGCATAAATATAAAAATGATTTCTACTAGTGAGATTAAAATAAGCTGTCTTGTTGAGAAAGGACAATCAAATACAGCTATAAAAGCATTACACACGGCCTTTCATTTAGATGCAAAAGAAACCGCGGTTGTAATGGGTGATTTGCCTGATGTTTAATAATAGTTAGGCTGTTGTTAAAATGAGAAATATAGCAACACTTAATATTTATTAAACTTTTCAAAAAAAATAACAAAATAAAAATTTTACGTGTATTGGTATTGTATGCAAATGTTAATAGAAAAGGGAACCAATTCTAAAGATAAAATCATTAAGCCTGATTTTTCAACAAAAACTGGCAGAGAATTTCTTGCTTTTTATTTGCAAACAAAATTCAAACAAATACTCTCATATGATAAAAAGACAGAAAACCCCATATTTAAAGATATAAACCCCAATTTTATATCAAAATTTTCCAGAAGATTAATAGAAAATCCGCAAAAAAAATTTTTAATAGGTGTAACAGGAGAATCAGCCAGCGGAAAAACAACTATATGCAAACAAATAAAGAAAACGAGCAATGAACTCAACTTCCCTCTCGAATTTTTAAGTATTGATAATTATTTTAACGATATTTCCGATTTAATAAAAAAATACGGTGATTTTGATTCATTGAGAGATAACGGATATGATGTAGACTCTCCTGAAAGCTTTCAACTTGAACTGTTAAAAGAGGATTTATTAAAACTTTCAAAGGGCATAGACATAAAAGCACCTGAATATTTAATAAACGGTACTGGAATAAGTGTTCCGAATTCTATACCTATACATTCGGAAAAATTTATACTTGTTGAAGGTATGGCAGCAATGTATAAAGACGTAAAGGATATTTTTGACGTAAAAATATATATAGATATAGATCCAAAAATTCAAAAGAAATGGTTTATGGAAAGAGCTTCAAAGCGTAATCAATCAGAAGAAAATGCAATGAAACACTGGGAGTATGTGTGTAATGCTGCCGAAAAATACATACGTCCTTCAAAATCAGAAGCAGATATAGTTATTAACGGTGCATCGTCTTTAGAATATTTTTCACAAATTATTGAATTTATCCATACAGCAACAAATTGTTTTATTTCCTAGAAGGTTTTAAATGCTGTTGGTTATTGAATTTTATCCATAAATATTAAGTTATGTTAAAAAATATATAATTATTCTATATCAAATAGGCAATTTTTATATAAAAATTTTGTTTATATAAGTACGAGAGATATTAAGAGAAACAAAACAAAAGAGAGTAGAAAACCACAGGAGGAAACTTATGTCAAGAGTACTTATTTCAATGCCGGAAAAATTCTTAGATGAAATCGATCAGGTAGCAGATATCGAAAATCGCTCAAGAAGTGAATTAATCCGCGAAGCATTGAGAACTTACATTCACAGAAATAAAGTACGTGAAAATACACTTGCTGCAAAAAATGCAACAATTTTAGAAGCATTACTTGACTAAAAAAGCTTTAATATACCGATTAGTATTAAAATGTAATCGGTTCAAAACAGATGCAATACTGGACTAATAGGGGAAATAAGGAATAGGTTTTATAAAAACAGCGGTCAAATAATTGACCGCTTTATTTTTTGGTTAGCAAATATGGTTTGAGAAAATATATTTTGTTTATTAATTATTGAGCAACGGTTGTTGTTTGAGCCTGAGGCATAAATAAGTTTTGCTGACTTGTCAAAGGATTTGTAAAGCCCGGGTTTACGTATGGCATAGAAGCATTTGACATTGCCTGACGGAATTGGTTCATATCATATCCGAATCCATTAAAGCCGGGTACAACAGGGATACCTTGAGGTGTAGTCATAAAAGCTGTTTGAGTTTGTTGTACCTGTGCTGCAGGAGTTTGAACAGGTGCTGTCTGTGTCATTTGTTCAGTTTGAACATTAGCTGCTTCTGTTAAAACAGCTTCTGCAGCCGCTTTTGCCGCAAGAGCATCCTGATTGTTAGGATCTTGTGCTAATACCTGTTCAGCATTTGAATAAGCTTGTTGAGCCAATGCCAATTTAGATTCAGGGTCAGCCTCTATTTGTTGAACAACTTGAGTCATTTGTGCTTCCTGAGCTTTTTCTATTTCAGTTTTACCGGTTATAGCTTTAGCGGCTTTACCGGCAAGAGCGCTACCTGCAACACCGCCGATAAACTTACCTAAGAAACCGCCGATTGCAGTACCTATACCCGGACAAATTGCAGTACCGATTGCAGTACCGATTGCAGTACCGATTGCATCACCTGCCAACCATCCTGCACCGCCTGCTAAAACTTCAGTACCGGATTTAGCAAGTTGTTTCATACCTGATTTAAAACCGAGTTCTTTAAATGCAGGAACAACATCAGTAAATGTTTTTGCAGCTCCATCAAGTACCATCATCCAACCTGCACCAGAGCGGCCCATTGCCTGACCGAATCCTGATGCTCTCAAAGATTTATATCCGGGAATTCTATCTAAAAGTTTACCTAATTTTCCTCTGTTTACTGTATCTACTGTAACATGTTTTTTAAAGAAGTTGCCGTATTCTTTTTTAAGAACATCTTTACCTGATTGAATAGCTTCTCCTCTTGTTGCATACGGATGTCTTGCTTTTATATTTTTAATTGTTTCAGAAAGATTCCAACCTTTTGCTGTACCTGCTTTTTTAGCAGCTTTAAAAGCATCAAGTTCAGCGCCTTTTAAACCGTTATTTTTTAATGCGGCAGCACCTTGAAACGCACCAAATAAACCAGCAAACGGTAATGTGCCTGCAATAGTTTGAGAAACTGAAGGTTCTTGAGAAACTACTACAGGTTGGCCGTTAACAAATTTAATCATACTTTCAACATTGTTATTATTATTTATAACATAAGCTCCGGTAGCAGCTCTGTAAAAAGCGGGAGCATTATTATTGTAACCAGATACACCATTAACCATATTTGTAAATCCTAATTTTCTAACCTTATATATATAAAAACAATCGATTTTGGATTATTTACAATACTGGAACAAATTGTAAACAAATGTTAACATTATGGCAAAGATTTTTGATGACATGTTTTATATCAATGTCAGAACTTACGGATTTATATTATGTTCATTAATAACAATTTCAGCATATTTTATAATTCCAGAATAAAATTCGGAAATAATAATGCATCCCCTGTACAAGATAATAGTGAATTTAGACAAAAAACATTATACGGCAATGATTTTCACGGACACTTAAAAGCCTTTAGAAAATTCAAAACTGTTTCAGATGTATTCAAAAAAGAAAATCCGACCGGCGATGTTATTTTGTCAGGTGATGAATGGGTAGGCGCGAACAGAGATAAAAACATTGCAATTGTGAAAATTATGAATATGTGCAATATTACAGCAGCAGCGCCGGGTAATCACAATATGGATTATAAAGGTGCGGTAGGATTGTCAGAAATGCTGGATTTCGCAAAATTTAAAACACTTGCACTTAATCTTGTACCAAAAGACAGCTCTAAAATTGCATCTTATCCATTAAAAGATGATACGGATGCCGGAAGATTTGCGACTTCTATGATTGTTGAGGAAAACGGTAAAAAAATTGGATACATAGGACTTGCACCATGCGATTTGTTTTCTAGATTAAGTTCACAAAGTAAGGAAAACACACAGGACATAAGAATCTTAAACCTAAAAGAAACCGAAGAGGCTCTGAAAAATGAAGTTGAAAAGCTTGAGAAACAAGGGGTAAACATAATAAAACTTGTTTCCCATGTAGGAAGAGATGCTGCTGTAGCTATAGCTAAAAATGTTGGAGGAATTGATGTTATAAATGACGGACATTCCCATGATACGCTAAACGGCTTAGTATACGGGCAAAATTTATTCAAATCGCCTAGAGGTGAATGGGTAATAATTACCCAGGCAGGCAAAAACGGTCATTCTTACGGTGAGCTTGATGTTGTTTATGATAAATTCGGACGCATAATTAAAGCAAAAAATGAAATAAAATCACTGGATAATCAGCGTGAAAATCTCGCCGTAAAAACAATGGAAGATATCTCACTCGGTGCACCCGAGGAAATAGGTGTTATTGCGCAGGAAGTAAAATCAAAACCGGAAACGGTTCTAGAAGAAAGCCCATTAAGCGCATTTTTGAGTGATGCATATTTGAAATATTCAGATGCAGACCTTGTCTTAAATAACATGGGCGGAATCAGAGCAAGCCTTCCTGCAGGCCCTGTTACAGACAGAGATGTAATGGATCTTATGCCCTTTTACAATGATGTAAATGTATACAAATTAAGCGAAAAAGACATTATAGATGTACTCAATAGCGCAATTCAAGCAACTACAAAATATCACAGAACTGGTGCGCTTCAGGTGGCAGGTCTTCGATATGTAATAGGTAAAGACAATAAAGTAAAAGATGTAGTACTTGTAAAACAGGATGGAACAAGAGTTCCTCTGGATTCACAAAACCCGAGCAGCGACAAATTCTTTAAAGTTGCATACAATACATTTGTCGCTGGCGGAAGTGAAGGTCTTGAATCACTCGCCTGTCCGGAAAAAATCATACACAAATGTGACAAAAATGAAACTCAGATGCTGATTGATTACATAAAATATTTTAACGGAAAACCTATTACCATAAAAGCTGACGGACGTATCACAAAGGAAAACTATACACAGCCTAATCGCTGAATTTATCCGGTATAGCATCCAGAAAATCAGGTTGGTATACAGGTTGTATATTAAGAGGTGCATTATCTCGTTTTTGCTCAGGCTGATTTTGCTGCAGAGTATTGCCTTCGATAGATTTCGGATTTGTATTCATCGCGGCTGCTGACTCTTGCATAAGTTTCTGTTTTGTTCCGGCAGGACTTACCCAGTTGAAATTTTTAACAGATTTAACGCTGTCCGGGTCACCTGATATTTGAACTTCAAATGTTTTTGTATCATATCTGTAATCCGGCAAAAGTGCAGGAATCTTTTGAATTTCTGAATCAGGAATTTCTTTGTTATAAAAATTAAATAAGCGTGCTGCTGCAGGTCCGTATTTCGTGTGCTCATCCAAAAAATCTTTTATTGTCAACGAACCTAATACACCAAGTGATGAAGAAACCTCTGATGATATTTTCCCGAGTATTTGCAAATTTGTATAATTATTCACAAGATTAATATTTCCTGTTATATACATACTCATCTGCGGGCCTGATGTAGTTATGGGATTCAAATGTGCTATGCCGTTAGCAAAGTTAACTTTGCCTTTCAAATAGGTAATATAGCCGGTATCTTTCGGGCTTATCGCCTGACGTGCACTATTGAGGCTTGCATATATCAATCTTTGAGCCAGCAAATTCTGCGCATATAAGAAATGTTCAAACCGGCCGAGCTGTCCTAAATGTCCGTTTTTTATGAGTATATCAGCACTGCCAGACATTGTTTTTATCATTTTATCAATATCAGACACAAAAAGATTTACTGATGTATCAAAATTAAGCCGCCCGGAAATTTTTTGTTTTTGAGGAATAAAAGCATTTGCTGCGGATTTTGCATCCATATCTCTGCCCTGCAAATCAGCCTGAACAGACATATATGGAAAACTGTATGTTATTTTCCCTGCAGCCTTGCCGCCGTATGCATTTGCAAATAAATCAGTAATGTAAAGGTAATTTTTCTTTGCAGATATATTACCGGTAACATTCTGTACTAAAATTTTATCCATCTTAAAGTTTGAAATACTGAGTTTACCTGAATTTATGCAATACGGAAACTCAGCCCCCGGAGCGTATTTTGCCTGAGTGAATATATTCATTAAAGACATAACTGAATTCATATCAAGGTAGGATGAATGTATATCTAGCCTGTTTATAACACTGTTATTTTTGCTGTATAAGATATTTACAGGGGCTTCCAGCTCTACAGAAACATCAGAGTCCTTAATTTTAAGATTATCAAGTTTTAATAATATCTTGGTATTATAAAAATTAATAACTAAATTTTGCACATTAACCAGATATTGCTCAATATCAAGAGAATTAATATTTATATTTCCCGTGATTGAAGGCTTTTTTAATGTTCCATTTAAAATTAAATCCGCTTTCGTCTCAGCCTTTAAATCTAAATTTGCACCCTTAATCGGTAGTGATATGCTTAAATTTTCCGGAATAAGGAGGTGTAGATTTTCTAAGGATGGTACCGATAAAAAGTTCTTAATTTTACCTTTTACTTCAAAAGCTTTTTTAAGATTCGACAGCTTTATGTCTTTGGTCAGCCCGTTTATTCCTTTTGCATAATAGATAGAGAAATTGTCAATATAAATGTCATTTCCTTTTATTGTTGTTTGTATGCAGGATAGAGAATTAATCTTAGAAAAATTATTTATATGTACAGGGGTGATATAATTCTTTGGATTTGCTAACACATAAGCGGTTATTGATGTGACATTTTTTATTTGTTTAACCTGCATTTTTAAAGGCAAATAGCCTTTTGAATAAACTGTAATATCTTTAGGTAACAACGATTTTATAAAAGAGGTATCAATATTGCCGCTTGTCTGTATATTAACCTCCGGTGTTTTTAAATAATCGGTTATTTTTCCGTTTACAATCAGTCGTGCATTGCCGGTATCAAGTTTAAACGGAGAAATATTAATGTTATTGCTGTCAAAAACCGCTGAAATTAGTTCTGAACGCAGTTTATGTTCAGAATTTAAAACATTTGTACACATCGCAGACAAATTATACAATGTGACAGAGCCGCTATACTTACCTTTTTTATAAAAAAGTTTCAATTGGATTTTGGGAATTTGTATATTAATGTTTTTTGTTTTTTCAAATGCTGAAAGACTATTGATAACAACATCTGCGTACAAATCAGGCTTTGATAAAACGCCCTTAATTTTTGCGGAAAAAGATAACTTACCGCTGTTAAATACGAGATTTTTGCCGGGTTTAATAAAATTAAATGCTTTAATAATGTTATTTATATCAAGATTTGAGGCATTTAAAGATAAATCGGCACTTGCTTTGCTGTCTATTATACCGTTAATCTTGAGCGGTTGATTGTTAACATTCAAATCAGAGCGTTTAATTTTTATCATATTATCGGAAAAATCAACAAGTGCATTTGCAGAATTAATATTCAGAGGAATATCTTTATGACGGAGGTATGCATTCATAATCTTTAATGAGCCGCTTGAACTTATATTCTTTAAATTCGTGTTAATACTAAAATTTGCACTTATTTTGCCGCCTGCGTTAAATTCTGAAAGATTATTCTTTATTTTCAATATTTCAAGCAAAGAAATAGAAAGTCTTTGAAGATTCGCTATATCAGCTTTTGGACAATAGCATTTTATCTTAATATCGTAAGATTTTTTGAGCTTTAAATCCGCACTGATATCCGTCACTTCATCTTTAGCTGTGTAGAATTTTGATGTCACAACAGCACGGCCTTTATTAAGCACTGCATGAAAATAACTCTCAGGCAGTTTAGTATTTCCTAAAATTATATAAAAATGGTCAACGTTAATTTTGCCGGAAAGATAATCAAAAGAGCCTTTGTTTTCGTGAATTTTTACATCGGCAGTTAAGTCAGCCAAAAAGCTGTATTTATATAAATTGTCAAAATTTATATCAAAAAGTTTTTTATGTACATTCTCAAATAATTTTTTGGGTACAGCAAGTTTAATATTATAATTTAAATATTTTTTATCAAAGCAGTAAAAAGTACCGTTAATAGAAAAATTTAAATATCTAATATCTATATTTTGTGACAGTTTTAGATTACCGCCGGACAATTTGAATTTTTGTCCTGATTCATCATCTTTTAATTTAAACAGATATTTCTTTATTGATATTGCCGGTAATTTATTGGAAATAGTTATATCAAACTTTTTATTAACTTTATGCTGTTCTAAATACTCTTGAAACGTAGTTTTTCCGTTTTTTAAAAGTTTAGTCGTGAATTGAAGCTCACCTGCAGTTATTTTGTTTATTTTAATTTCTTTTTTCAAAAGACTGAAAAAAGATACATCGATATCAGAATCTCTTATGTTTAAAATCTGTCTTTTGTCCGGATAAAAAAGCTGTATATCGTCAGTTTTTAGCTTGATATCAAGATTCGGATACATTGAAACACTGCTGTTATGAAGCACAAGTATAAGTCCTGTTTGATTTTTTACGGACTTAGAAATAAAAGCATCAAAATCATTTTTATTAAGTAAATAAGGCACTGCAAAGTATATACTGCAATAAACGACAGCTACAAGAACAGATAATGCTATTAAAAATTTTATAAGTACCTTCATTCCAAACTCCAAATGATTATTATACAACATATAACCATACCTGTCATGGTTATGTTATAGTAGATTAACAGTATTGCAGGTAAAATATGAATAATTATACGCATAAATTTGAAATAGCAGAAAATGATAAACTAAAAACATTTTTTGAAAAAGATAACGCAGAAATTTCTACAGTGCAAAATGCCTTTTGGAGAGCAAAAACAAAAAACTACAGCGCTACCTTTTTTAAAACCGGAAAACTTCTCATTCAGGGGTCTGATGTAAGCGATATTGTAAATAAAATAGAAAGAGATTTAAAAAGCTGCTCAACAGAAGAAACTGCATCGTCTTCCTATTCTGCTGGTATACAGGCAATTGATATAATACCGGTAAATCATATAGGAACAGACGAATCCGGCAAGGGCGATTTTTTCGGACCTCTTGTTATTGCTGCTGTTATGATTGATAAAACTAATACTGATATTCTGATAAAAGCAGGCATAAAAGATTGTAAAAAAATTGATGACAAAAATATAACTAAACTGGCTTCAATAATAAAAAATAACTGCATATTTTCAGTAGTGACAATAAATCCGGCAAAATATAACGAATTGTATGCAAAATTGAAAAATCTGAATCTGCTTCTTGCCTGGGGTCACGCAAGGGCAATAGAAAATGTTCTGGAGAAAAAAGATTGTAATTGTGCTTTATCAGACAAATTCGGCGATGAAAAACTTATAAAAAATGCTTTGCTAAAAAAAGGCAAGAATATAACACTTGAACAAAGATGTAAAGCAGAAAGCGATATAGCAGTGGCAGCAGCTTCAATACTGGCAAGAGAACAATTTTTATCAGGCATTAATGAAATTTCTAAAAAATACGGGTTTCAAATACCCAAAGGCTGTTCTGACAATGTATTGCATACAGCAAAACAAATTGCAGATAAATATTCAAAAGAAGAGCTTAAAAATGCTGTAAAAACACATTTCAAAACTTATTCACAAATATAATAATCATATTATTTTTTACCTTGACATGTTCAATAAAATAATCTAAAACTAAATATATTAATAACAATAACCGAGGTCTTGATGGGGAAGAAGACAGTTTTTTATGAAAAGCACAAACTATTAGGTGCTAAAATAGTCGAGTTTGGCGGCTGGGATATGCCTGTCCAGTATTCAAGTATTATTGCAGAGCACAAGGCTGTTAGAAATTCAGCAGGATTATTTGATGTTTCTCACATGGGACAGGTATTTGTATCAGGAAATGATGCATTAAAATTTCTGCAAAAAATCGTACCTCAGGACATATTTAAATTAGCATTACACAAAGCAATTTACTGCCAGCTTACAATGAAAAACGGCGCTCTGGTTGATGATTTAATAATATACAGGCTTGATGAGAAAAAATACTTAATAATCGTAAATGCATCTAACATAGACAAAGACTATGGATGGTTTATCAAAAATAAAAATGAGCTTGATGTATCGATTGAAAATAATTCAGATGAATATGCAATGATTGCTTTGCAGGGACCTAATGCATACAAAATACTCATAAATGCAGGCATACAAGTGAATGACCAGCCTGAATTTTTTACAATAAAAGAACTTTCTTTAAAAAATATTCCTGTTTACCTTTCAAGAACCGGCTACACAGGTGAAGACGGCTTTGAACTTATAGTAAAGAACGAATATGCACTAAAACTCTGGGATATTTTATTTGAAGCCGGAGAGGAATACAATTTACTTCCCATCGGTCTTGGTGCGCGTGATTCACTAAGACTTGAAGCTGCACTTATGCTGTACGGGAATGATTTAAACGAAAACACAACACCTGTTGAAGCGGGTCTAAAGTGGTCAATTCCTTCTGACAAAGCAGAAGATTATAACGGGAAAAAAGTTATAAAAGAACAGATACAAAACGGTACGGACAAAACACTAATTGGTTTCGAAATGACAGACCGCGCTATTCCGAGACACGAATATGAAATATATTATAAAGGGGAACCGGCTGGTGTTGTCACTAGCGGCGGCTATGCCCCAACTCTTGGTAAAAATATCGGAATGGGATATGTTGATACAAAATATAATATAACTCTGGACTCAGAGATACAAATTATGGTAAGAAATAAATTATATAAAGCAAAAGTAGTTAAACGACCTTTTGTACATAAACATTACAAAAAATAATAATAAGACTTAAGACATAAAGGAGAATGCGATAATGATGGTACCAGACGGTATTTTATGTTCAAAAAGCCATGAATACTTACTTGAAAATCAAGACGGAAACTATAATATCGGTCTTACCGATTATGCTGTGGAACAACTGGGAGATATAGTATTTATTGAACTCCCTGAAATTGGTACGATTTTTACAAAAGGTGAAGTATTTGCTACCGTTGAATCAGTAAAAGCAGCATCGGAAATTTATATGCCGGTGAGCGGTAAAGTCGTTGCTGTAAATGATAAACTTGCAGAATCACCTGAAATTTTAAATGATAGTCCTTATGAAGACGGCTGGCTAATAAAAGTTGAGGCAGAAAATGCTCTGGCTGATTCAGGTGATTTACTTGAATATGATGATTATAAAGACGAAATAGAATAAGATATGATTAATTTTAATGCACATACAGAAGATGAAAGACAGCAAATGCTCTCTGCAATCGGACTAAATTCAGTCAATGATTTATATAATAATTTGCCGTCCGAAATAAAATTAAACGGGCTGAATTTACCTGAACCACACTCTGAAATGAAGCTTGTTCAAGAAATAAAAAAACTTGCACAAAACAATAATATACAGTATTCATCATTTCTGGGCGGAGGTGCTCAGAGACATTTTATACCTGCTGCTGTATCGAAAATTTCTACGCGTTTTGAATTTAATACGGCTTATACTCCGTATCAGGCTGAAATATCACAGGGTACATTACAGTCAATTTATGAATATCAGTCAATGATATGTAATCTGACAGGAATGGATGTATCAAACGCATCTATGTATGATGCTGCAACAGCCTCTGCTGAAGCAATTCTAACAGCAATAAGAGTAACAGGACGTAAAAAAGCTCTTGTTTGTCAGAGAGTTAATCCCCAGTACAAGCAGGTTATAAATACCTATGCAAAGGCTGCAGATATTGAAATATCTTATGATTTATCTGAAATCGGTACTGATATAGCATGTGTATTGCTTCAAACACCGGATTATTTTGGTGCAATACACGATGTTAAAAGATTAAAAGAAAAATTCAAGGATGATAAAACTTTGCTTATATGCTGCAGTGATTTGCTTCCTTTAGCAGTATTAGAGCCGCCAGAATGCGATATTATGGTGGGCAATCTGCAGCCGGCAGGCAATACTCTTTCTTTTGGCGGGCCGTATGGAGCTTATTTTGCATGTTTAGAAAAATATAAACGTCAAATCCCCGGCAGAATTGTCGGGAGAACAGTTGATAAAGAAGGCAACCAGGCATTCTGTCTGACTTTGCAAACGCGGGAACAGCATATAAGAAGAGAAAAGGCAACTAGTAACATTTGTTCTAATCAGGCACTTATTGCATTACAGACTACAGTTTATCTTGCCTTGATGGGATACAATGGGTTGAGTCAAGCTGCGCTTATGAGTGCATCTAATGCACATAAACTGGCACAAAAACTTATAGATAAAGGTTTTGAACTTCAATCAAAGAATTTCTTTAATGAATTTGTTCTAAAAGTTAATAATGCTGACGAATTTCTTTCTAACTTAAAAGATAATAACATACTCGGCGGTATAAAACTTGACAGCGAACGCGTTCTTGTCTGCGTAACCGAAATGAATACAGATGAAGAAATCGACAATTATGCTTATTTTGCGGTTTAAATGATTTTTAAAGAACTTATTGCTTCTTCTGTATTTGCGGACTTGAATATATATGAACCTGCCACTAGTGAATTTGCGCCTAAATTTTTACAAATTTGAGCTGTTTCTTTATTGATACCCCCGTCAACCTGAATAATCAGATTTTCAGGCGCATTTTGTCTGATAACAGGTAGCTTGTCAGCACAATTTTTCATAAATTCTTGTCCGCCAAAACCCGGCTCCACAGTCATTACAAGAACCATATCAACCATTAAAAGATATTTTAAAATTTCCTGCGGCGGTGTTTTGGGTTTGATAGACAGTCCTACAAGTATATCGTGAGACTTTATATTATTTATAATATCTTCTGTCAAATCACCTGCTGCTTCATAATGAAATGTGATTATGTCAGCACCTGCTTTAACAAAGTCTTCAATATAGTTTTGAGGATTATCTATCATAAGATGCACATCAAGAGGAATATTACAATACGGCTTTATTGCTTTTACAACTGGTGCTCCAATGGTTAAGTTAGGTACAAAATGTCCGTCCATGACATCTACATGAACCCAATCAGCACCGCAATCTTGCAGTTCTTTTACATCACGACCGAGGTTTGCAAAGTCTGCTGATAAAATAGATGGTGAAATAATAGTTTTATTCATGATTTATAGTATCCTTTATGATTCCAAGCTTTTTGCAGGCAATATATGCGGCCTGCTGCTCAGCCTGTTTCTTTGTTTTACCGTCTGCCTCAGCAAGCAAATTGCCATTATATGATACTTGTACAAAAAATGTTTTGTTATGTGCTGCACCGGTTTCTTTTACAACGGTATATACAGGGAGCTCTTTACTCAACCCTTGCGTATATTCCTGTAAAACTGCTTTGGCATTGTATACAGTTTTGTTATTTGCAATGTCATTAATAAATTCTTTTAAATTATCAACAATAAAATTATTAAGCAGAGTTCTGTCAGAGGAAAGGTATAACGCACCAAACAAAGCTTCCATAACACATGCCTGTATGGATTCAAGCTTTTTGCCTCCGCATTTTTCTTCTGCTTTGCTTACTTTTATAAAGCGTTCTATTTCTAATTTCCGTGCAATTTGATACAGAATTTCATCACTGACAATTATTGATCTTATTTTTGTAAGATCTCCCTCGTGCGAATCTGGATAAGTATTATATAAATAATCTGTTACAGCGAGTTTTAAAACCGCATCACCCAGAAACTCCAATCTTTCATAGCATTTTAAATAACTTTCATCATGCTCTTTTGTATAAGAGCTGTGCGTAAAGGCAGTATTAATCAAGTCTAAAGAAAAATCTTTAAACCCCAAAGAACAAATAAAGTTGTATAAATCATGTTCACTACAGTCCGACTGCATGCAGAGCCTTTCTGGCAAAACTTATAAAATCAATGGTAAGCTGGTCGCTCACTACAAAATAATTGAAATAAAAATATGCTACCGGTGTACTGAATAAATAGCTGTCAGCCCTGTCAAGAAAGCCGCCGTGCCCTGGAAGAGAATTTCCTGAGTCTTTTACACCCGCATCTCTTTTTATCAGGGATTCTGCAAGATCTCCAACCTGCGCAAACAAAGTAATCAAAAATCCTGCAATCAGTGACTGATACCATTCAATATGAATTAGCCAGCCTATAATCATAGCTGTTATAATAGCAAGTACAGTGCCTCCTATTGAACCTTCCACAGTCTTTTTTGGACTGACAACTGGGGCCAGAGGCGTTTTTCCAAACTTTGAACCAAATACATACGCACCTACATCGGTTACGAGTATTGTAAAGAACAACAGTAACAAAAATCCCAGACCCGAGCACATTTTTATTGTAAAAAAGCCAAGAGAATCCTGATTTAGCTGTCTTAAAAGGATTACATAGCAGGGCAGCCATCCTCCGTATATAAAACCAAGCACTGTTGTAGCAACATTAGCGATATAAGGCTGTCTGCCTTTGCACAAGACAAGTGTAAAGGCACCTATTGTACCTAGAGTTAAAACCACAGGCACAAGATCAAATCTCTTTAACGCCGTAAGAACAACAAAACAGATGTCTGCAAGCAGTATTAAATGAAGGAATGGTCTGAATCCTTTTTTCTTTAAAATGTCAACATACTCTTTTGACCCGATATATGCCACAAACATAACAAGCAGCATTAACGGTATACCGCCTGCAATTACACATCCGAGTACAAAAAAACCGATTAAAATGCCTGTTATCAGCCTTAGTGTTGAATTGTTAAAGAGATTTAGCACACTCACTATACAGTCATAACCTCTTTTTCTTTTTCTGCTGCGTGATCATCAATGATTTTTACATATTTATCCGTAATTTTTTGAATTTTATCCTGATTATCTTTAACAGCATCTTCCGGAAGATTATCTGCTTTTTCAATCTTTTTGAGTTCATCAGTCATATCTCTTCTGATATTTCTGATTGCAACTTTAGCATCTTCTGCAGCCTTTTTTACATCTTTGCAGATTTCTTTTCTTCTGTCTTCTGTTAAAGGCGGGAATGTAAGACGTATAACAACACCATCAGAGTTCGGTGTAATACCGAGTTCTGCTTTTATCATTGCTTTTTCAATTTCTTTTATAATTGACTTGTCGTACGGAGTGATAACAAGTGTCTGTCCATCCTGCACGCCTACCTGAGACATTTGTCTTAAAGGTGTTGGTACCCCGTAATAATCAACTACAACTTTGTCCAGTATAAGCGGATTTGCTCTGCCTGTACGGATTTGTCCAAATTCCTTTTTCAAAGCATTAACAGCTTTTTCCATTTTATCTGTGCCATTTGATAGCATTTCATCAACTGTCATATTTATTCTCCTACAAAAGTACCTATATTTTCACCGTGTAAAATTTTAGATATGCTGCCTTTTGCTGCAAAATCAAAAACAATAATTGGGATATTATTCTGTTTGCATAAAGCACAAGATGCAGTATCCATAACTTTTAAACCTTTAACAATTATATCATCATAAGATATTCTGTCATATTTTTTTGCTTCCGGATTTACTCTCGGGTCATCCGAATATACACCGTCTACACCGTTTTTTGCCATAAGCATAACCTGTGCATCGATTTCTGACGCTCTTAATGCTGCAGCAGTATCTGTAGTGAAGAAAGGATTTCCTGTACCGGCGGCAAAAATAACAACTCTGTTTTTTTCAAGATGTCTTATAGCTTTAAATCTGATATAAGGTTCTGCAATTTTGTCCATGTCAATAGCAGTCTGGACTCTGCAGGATACTTTAAGTTTACGGAGTGCACTTTGAAGTGCTATTGCATTCATAACCGTAGCAAGCATACCTACATAATCACCTGAAGCTTGATCCATACCTAGCTTTGCCGAATTTTTCATTCCTCTGAAAATATTGCCGCCGCCTACTACAACTGCAATTTCTGCTCCCATGTCATGAGCTTCTTTTATTTCTTTAGCAATCATTTCGACAGGTTTTTGATCAATCCCGAATTCTTGATTCCCAAGTAATGCTTCCCCGCTTACTTTTAACAGAACCCTTTTATATTTTAGATTATTGCTCATTGTTAAATCCTAATTAAATTTATACAATCGATTATACAGAAAAAATCCCTGCCTGTAAATTACAATTTACAGTTATAATTAGTTTTCAGGTTCAATTGGAGTCAACTCCGGAATATCTTTATCTGGCGCGCTCGTTTTTGTATTCAATTTACTGTCACTATTTTGGTCAGACTCAGGGTTTATTGTAGTTAATACCGGCATATCATTATATTGTTTGCTGGCATTGATTAACAAATTTCGGTTTACTGTTCTGTTTACAGGAGGTTTGGAATTATATGTTATTTTTACATCATACTTATTTACGACAACGCTGAAATCCGGTAATGACGCACTATCTTTTTGTACAGATTTTTCAAAAAGATAGTGTATCTGTGTTAGATTTTGTTCTAATTCTTTATATATGTAGAATTTTCTGTTTACAAATTTTGAATATTCTGAAGTATAGCTTGTGTCATCAAAAGCAATTATTGCAAAGTTGTTACCTTCAAATTGGAATCTTTTGCATAACAAATAATCTGTAGTTTCTGCGTTATTTGACGCATAATACAATTTTTCAGTTGTTTGTGTCGTTTGATTATTTTCAATTTCTAATTCATTGTCTGGCTTCTCATTCTGTTGAATATTATTTGTAACCGGTGTTTCAGTTCTGGGCGGCTGCATTGGCATTTGTTCAAAGTCCTGAGAGGTTTGTGATTTTTCCTGTATTTGTTTACTGTTTTGTTCTTCTGCTATTTTTTGATATTTTTCTACTTTATTAATCATATCCTGCTCAATTTTTTCTTGAGCTTTTTTGTCAGCTACAGTAGATGATTGTTGTATAGCTGTAAACAAAAGAATAAAAAATAAAAAAACTGAACCATAAAGAAGAAATTTGACTCTATTGTACATATAAACTCCGTTTTCTAAATATTATAAAAAAATAGAGCTTATTTTATTTAATAAGCTCTATTTCATATTAATTATACAGATGCTTTTTCTTCGTCTGTAACACCTTTAATTGTCAGGTTAACTCTGCCTTTGTCATCGATTTTGATAACTTTGACAATGACCTCATCACCTATATTTAAGTGAGGTTCAATTGATTCAATTCTCTCATTGCAAACTTGAGATATATGAACCATACCGTCTTTACCGGGAGCAAGTTCGACAAAAGCACCGATAGGAATGATTCTTACAACTTTACCTTTTCTTACCATACCGACTTCAGGTTTAAAGGTAATTGCATCAATCATTCTGATTGCAATATCAGTACCTTCCTTATCATTGCTTGTAATAGTAACTGTTCCGTCATCTTGAATATCAATTTCAGCACCGGAACATTCAATGATATGTCTGATATTCTTACCGCCGGGCCCGATTACAGCTCCTATGTCTTCATTTGCAATTTTCATTGTATGAATTCTGGGTGCATACGGTGACATTTCTTTTGCAGGTTCTGTGATTACTTCTCTCATTTTACCCAAGATGTGTAATCTTCCTTCTTTTGCTTGAAGTAAAGCTCTTCTTAATGTTTCATTTGAAATACCTTTTGCCTTCATATCCATTTGAAGAGCTGTAATACCTTCATCGTTACCTGTAACTTTAAAGTCCATATCGCCTAAGAAGTCTTCGATACCCTGAATATCCGTCAAGACAATATCTTCATCAGGCTCTTTGATAAGCCCCATTGCAACGCCGCCTATCATGCATTTAACAGGAACACCTGCATTCATCAAAGCCATTGATGTTGCACATGTTGAACCCATTGATGTAGAACCGTTAGATTCCAGTACATCAGAAGTTACTCTGATTGTATAGCCAAATTCTTCTTGTGAAGGAAGTGCGGGAACATTTGCTCTTTCTGCTAAGTGACCGTGACCGACTTCACGTCTGCCGGGTCCTCTTAACGGCTTAACTTCACCTACTGAGAAGCCCGGGAAGATGTATTTGTGCATAAATGTTTTCTTTGTTTCAGGGTCAACTCCGTCAAGTTCTTGAGCCATACCGGGGCCGGCAAGTGTTGCAACTGACATAATTTGAGTCTGACCTCTTGTAAATACCGCAGAACCGTGAGCTCTTGGAACAACACCTACTTCACACCAGATAGGACGTACTTCATTAAATTTACGTCCGTCTGCTCTGACTCTTTCTTCTTTAATCATTTTTCTCATGATTTTCTTTTCAAGAGCCTTAAATTCTTCAGCAACAAAATCAATACCGGTTTCTGCCATCATTATTTTTGCTTCATGGTCATCACCGTATGAATCAAACTCTGCCTTAACCATTTGTTTGGCTTCTTCCAATTTTGCTTTTCTGCCGTCTCTGTCAAAGTCATGATAAGCTTCAGTAACTTTGTCATAGGCAATATCATTGATAATTTTTGCAATTGCTGTTGTATCGTAAGGATTTACAAATTCAGGTTTTACAATACCGCAATCATTCATAAATTGCAGTTGATGTTCGCATTGTCTTGCAATTTCTTTTTGTGCGAATTCAACAGCATTCATAATATCATCTTCAGTAACAAATTTTGCACCTGCTTCAACCATAATTACAGAATCATGTGTACCTGCAACAACGATATCTATATCGGATTTTGCAGCGTCAGCATAAGACGGATTAGCAATAAACTGACCGTCTATTCTGCCTACTCTTACAGCACCTATAGGGCCTTCAAACGGAGCTTCCGTAAGCATTAATGAAGCTGATGCGCCGAGCATAGCCAGAGTATCCGGCTGATTGTCATGATCTAAACTTATAAGTTGTGCAACTATTTGCACATCATTTCTGTATCCTTTAGGGAATAAAGGTCTTATTGGTCTGTCGATTAATCTTGAAATCAAGATTGCTTTATCAGAAGCTTTACCTTCGCTTCTGTTATAGCCGCCTGGTATTCTTCCGACAGCGGACATTCTTTCTTCATAATCAATAAGTAACGGGAAAAAGTCTATCCCAACTCTCGGTTCTGGACTGACTACAGCATGAACCAACAACATTGTATCGCCGCAGCGTACAACTACCGAACCACTCGCTGATTTGGCATACTTTCCTGTTTCGATGGTAACTGCCTTGTTACCTACAGGAATTTCAATTCTTTTAACATCTACCATGTTTTTTTCCTTTTTTCTATTCTACTTTTGCACTTTTACTGTGTTCATCTTTGATTATATATTAAACATAGTCTTTGACAAAATTTTAATGATAATCTTTGATGATATTTATCATCATAAACATTCAAAGAGGGTGAACAAACTATGTTCACCCTCTTTGAATGTTTATTTAAAATCTAAAAATTATACAGCGTAAACGCTTACCTGTTTTCTGTCACGTCTGTGAGGTTCAAAAACAACCTTACCGTCGATAAGAGCAAATAATGTGTCATCTTTGCCGATACCTACATTGTTGCCCGGGTGGAATTTTGTACCTCTTTGACGAACAATGATGTTTCCGGCGAGAACTTGTTCACCGCCGAATTTTTTAACACCGAGTCGCTTACTTTCGCTGTCGCGTCCGTTTTTTGATGAGCCTACGCCCTTCTTATGTGCCATTTTATTATCTCCTTTAAATTATTCTGTTACTTATAATGCCGTTAAGGTTTATTCAGCTGGTGTTTCTGCTTCTGCGGCAGCTGCTTTTGTTTTAGCGGCAGTTGTTCTGATTTTTGTAACCATTACTCTAGTAAAGAATTGTCTGTGTCCCTGTTTTCTTCTGTAGCCTTTTTTAGCTCTTTGTTTGAAAACTATGACTTTTTTAGCTTTATCGTGTTTAACAATTTTGCCTTCTACAGATGCTTTGTCTACATAAGGGGCGCCAACTTTAGATTTTGCGCCGTTTACAAGCATAACAACTTTGTCAAATACAACTTTGTCGTTTTCTTCACCATCGATAAGTTCAATATCAACGTAACGACCTTCTTCTAATTTGTACTGTTTCCCGCCAGTTTCAACTATTGCGTACATTTGTCTTTCCTTTCATTTGAGGAGCTGTAGCAGAGGGGAATCTAATATATATCTGAGAGACATAGCCAACTCAAATACCTATGTGCCACCCCCGGCATTTTAAGACAGCTTACCTATCTAACATAGTAAAACCAGTTTAACAAGCACATAATTCACTGTCAACAGAGCATATTAGATTATGTTATAAATGTTAAAAATAAAAAACCCGCTCGGAATATTCCGTCGGGTAATAGCTGGATCGTGTCTGGGTAATTAAATGTTATTTTTATATTACGCACAGAATTTTTTCCGTATATTACCCGACTGTCTAATATTTCATCAAATTAGACATTATACTTTTGCCGAACTACTGAGTCATCAGCTTGTTATATATTTCGAGTGCTTCTTTCGCTTTTTTATCTTTTTTCATCATTTTATATGTGTAAGCAAGATTATAATAGAAGGAAGGTTCATCAGGATTTGCTTTTATTGCAAGACCGAATTCATACTTAGCATTAAACCAGCTCTTCTTCTTTAAATAGCAGCAGCCCTTATTGTAATATGCATATGCAAAATCTTTTTTTATTTTCAGTACTTTTCTATACTCATTCAGTGCCATATTATATTTGTTGTCATAATAATAAAGATTGCCTAGATTATAATGTGCCTTATAATTTTTATCATCAGCTTGTATAGCCTTTTTTAAATAAAATACGGCATCTACAATTTTGTCATTATCTTGAGAAATATTAGCCAATATCAGCCAGTCATCAGAAACTTTTTCGCTGTCAGGAATGGAATTAAACAATTTAGCCGCTTCATTCGATTTATTGGCATTATATAAAAGTTTTGCCTGATTTCTGATTTCCTGATATGAATCAAGTTTATCCTGAGTAACGGTTTTATTTGTATTTATCAAAGCATTTGAATCATTATTGGCATCTTGTGTCTGTCCGGAATCAGCGTTATCAGTATGTCTTTTGATAATATTTATTGGATGCTGCTTTAATATACTTGTATTTTTGTATCCGTCATTTCCCTTAATATTTTGAGGAACAGGCACAGCAAAAACATTATTACTTATAAATAAAAGCAAAAAAGAAATTAATAATACATTTCTTATAGTATATTCCTTCATAATAAAATTATAATTCAACAAAAATTAATTAACAAATCAACTAATTTTATCTGCAAGTTTAATTTTATCAGCACTCAAAAACACAAGAAACTCATCTTTTGCATTATATGAAAATAAGTTTTTATAATAGTTTAGTGCATCATTAGCTTTCATCACAATGTTACACCAGGCATCTGCAATTATGGCTTTGCTGCCCCAAGTGGAAGGATTATCAAGTTTTGCATTTTTATTAAGATTAAAGACAACAAAGCTGTGATCTTTTCCAAAAACCCTGTCGGCTGATTTTTGTGAAAACGTTAGCATGCAAACCATGTGGGCGTTTATATTTTTCTTTAAAAATTGGTTCTGGAGGATATAATTTAATTCACCGCAATTTGCATAGCCTTTATCTAAAAAAACGGATTTTAATATAGAAGTAAATTGGGAAAATGAATCTAATTTTTTATGTTGTCTTAAAGTTTGCCTCATTAAGCTAATATTGCTGGTATATCTTGCTGATAATAAACGTAATTCATCAATTAAATCCTTATATTTAGGAGATTTGTAATGTTCCAGAATCTTTGTATTAACAAATGAATTTGATTTTATATAAGGAAATACTGATTTATAATCACGCAATATATTCTCGGCAAGTATTTTTTCTTGCTTTAATCCGCCAAAAGAAACATTATTATTCAAATTATTTGTCGACAATATTTGCATAATAAACTTAAAAACTATAAATAAAAAATTTTGCAATATAGTGCAATTATGTAAACAAATATTACAAAAAAATTTGATTTTAAAATTTTTATAATTAATTTGTTTTTATAAATATATAAGGTTTTAGTAAAAAGAAGAGATATTATGAAAAATAATAATAAGAACGGCATAATAGTTTTTTTAGACACAAATTTTACATTGTTTAGCTTAAAGTTACAGGCCGATAGAATAAAAAATGGCAACCAGCTGAAAGACAGTCTGCATTCTTTATTAAATTTCGTAGATGCAGCAAATTTACGTGCCGCTAATCCATAATCTAAAAAAGTCTATACCTGCATTTGCACTCTTTTCGGGGTGAAATTGTACAGCTGTGAGATTATCTTTTTGTATGGAAGAACAGAAATCTATGCCGTAATTTGTAACTGAAGAAATTATTTCTTTGTTTTTGGGCACAACATAATATGAGTTTACAAAATAATAAAAATTATCCGCCAAAAAGCTGTTATTTTCTGTCACTGAAATCTTATTCCAGCCTATTTGAGGCACTTTAAGCGAATTAAATTTTTTAACTTCCCCTTTTAATATAGCAAGTCCGTCAAAATTAGGAGCTTCCTCACTTTTTTCAAAAAGTATTTGCAGCCCTAAGCAGATTCCTAAAAAAGGTATACCATATTTTATAGATGTTTTTATAGGTTCAATTAGATTTTTTCTGTCAAGATTTTCTACGGCCTGTCTGAAGTGGCCCTGCCCAGGAAAAATAATCCTCCTTGCATTTAATATATCCTTAGCTGACGAAGTTATAATAAAATCTTGCTGCAAAAACTTAAGCATATTGGCAATACTCTTTATATTGCCTGCACCATAATCTACAATGACCGTTTTATCATCCATATCAGAAATAAAATCCATCCTTTTTCATTCTGTCTATAGCTTCACGTAATGTTTCATCATCAGCAACAGCAGATAATCTGAAAAAGCCCTCTCCGCTTTTGCCAAAAGCACTGCCTGGAACGACTACTATACCTGATATCTTTAGCAAGTCACCGGTAAATTCCTCTGATGTGTTATATCTGGGTGGTATAGGCAGCCATATATAGAAGGTCGCTTTCGGAATATCTTCATCATTTATATTCCATCCGAGTTCTCTAAAACCGTTTATTATTATCATTTGTTTTCTTTTAAATCCGGAATTAGCATATTTTATGTAGTTTTCACCTTCTTGTGAATTTAAAATTTCAGCACCGGCTTTTTGAAGGACCTTAAAAAGACCTGTATCAATTGTTGATTTTAGCCTGCCAAAAGCACCTACTGCATTGGCATTGCCGCAAACCCAACCGAGCCGGAATCCTGTCATTGAGTAAGGCTTTGAAAAGCTAAAAAATTCTACAGCAACATCTTTTGCTCCTTTAATTTCAAGAACGCTGTGAGGCTTATCAGTTTCGTCAAAATACATATCGCAATAAGCCGCATCGCTAATAAGCCAGATTTGTTTTTCTTTACAGAAGTCAACAAGACTTTTTAAATAATCCTTTGTGCAGGTCGCGCCAAGAGGATTGGAAGGATAATTTATTATTACTGCCTTTACTTTTGCAGAATCATAGCCGTCTGCTTCAAGCTTCTCCCATATCTTATACATATCTGGCATATAGTCATTTGATTTATTTAACTCATAACCGTAACTTAAACCTCCGCAAGTTTTAATCATTTGCGAATATGAGGCATATCCGGGATCCGGAACTAAGATTATTTCCTTTTCTTTTTCTATAGTCGAGGGGTTAATTAATGCTCTTATAAAATTAGCAAGCCCTTCTTTTGAGCCAATAAGCGAAAATATCTCAGTTTTAGGGTCCAAATCAACATCAAAACGTTTTTTCATCCGTTTTGCTATTTCATTCAAAAACCAGCTCTCGCCTTTTGGAGAAGAATAAGTATGAATCTGAGGAATATTAAGTGCCTCGATTAATGTGTCATAAACATATCTTGGAGGCGATGCAACAGGTGCACCCATCGCAAGAGCAATCGGAGCCCTTCCTTTTGCTTCAAGCTGGGGAGCGAGTCTTGCGGCTTCTTGTTTTATACGAAACATTATGTATGTTTCAATTGATTTTACATATTCATTAAACTCTTGCATATTTTATCCCTTTGATTCAAGCTGATATGCCCATGCACTATGATTATGTATACTTTCTAATGATTCAACTTCAACTTCGAAATATTTTATCTTTTCATTCTTTCTAAAATTCAGAACAATATCTCGCAAAACATCTTCTACAAATTTGGGATTGTCATAAGCATGTTCTGTAACATATTTTTCGTCTTCTCTTTTTAAAAGCGGATAAACTTCACACGAAGCTGTTTTTTCAATTTCAGATATTAAATCTTCCAACCAGACATGTTCATTTTCATCATAACTTATAAGAACATTAATTATTGCTCGCTGGTTATGAGCAGAATAGTTAGAAATCTCTTTTGAACAAGGACAGAGTGTAGTTACAGGAACTTTTACTCCCAGGAAAAATTTATAATCATCTCCGTCAAGTTTGCCCTCAAAAGAACAATCATAAGCCATAAGGGATTTTTGACCTGATACAGGAGCAGTTTTTTCAACAAAATATTTAAAAGAAAATTTTACCTGTGCGCTTTGTGCACCGAGTCTTTTTTGTATTGCAATAAGACAGCCTTTTATATCAACGCCCAGTAATTCCTTTTCTCTCCATTCATTGAGAATTTCCATAAAGCGGGACATATGAGTGCCCTTGAAATTTGAATCAAGAGAAGCGCATATTTTAGCTTTTGCATATACAACCTGATTGTCATTGTCCTTTCTCTGGATTATTAAAGGAACATCAACATTTTTTATGCCGACTTTTTGTATGTCAATTCCTCTGTTGTCCATAAGGTTTTGAACATCTGTAAGAGGCAGACCGCCTAAAGTGAGATTTTTGTTAGGACTTTTCATTTTTTCAAAATTAATCTTTATTTAATCTAAATTTTCTATACCTTCAGATGATTTTTGCTCCAGAGCAAGCAGCAGCTTAAGTGCTGCTATTCTTTGCATTTTTGGCGGAGCAAGACGAAGCATCTCAATTGCTTTCATCATTACAGGATCATTATCATACCAGCGGTTTCCTTTTCCCTGATATTTTGCTATTGTTTCGTATAGATGTTCTATAACATCAGCTGCAACTTGTTCTTGCAGCTTCATTATATAATCTGCCGCTTCTGCTTTTGTTTCATCAGTCTGCAGCCTTAAAAGATCCAATGCTTCTTTTAAAACCGGGTCTTTATCGTACCAGCGTCTTCCGTCTGTCATTGTTATATTCCTCGTAAATTCTTTTAGTTTAATTATTATAGTAGTTTTATTCCACTGTGTCCATTATATTAAACGGAGTAACTGCTCTTTCTAATATACCCAGACAGTGCGCAATTGCAATTCCGTAGTTTGTTATCGGCAAACCAGCATTATTACACTTCATAATTCTTGAAAGAACCTCGCGTCTGTTTGTCATACAAGCGCCACAATGAATTAAAAGTGCGTATTCTTCTAAATTTTGCGGAAAATCATGTCCTGAATGATATTCAAATACAATGCTTTTGCCCGTTTTCTTTTTAATCCAGCGGGGAATTTTTACACGTGCAATATCGTCTTCTATCTGATGGTGAGAACAGCTTTCACAAATAAGCACTTTATCATTGTCTTTTAAATTATCAATCTGGGTTGCACCTTTATAAAATTCCAACAAGTCACCCTTCATTCTCGCAAATACAATTGAGAAAGAAGTTAAATTTATATTCTCCGGAACATCTTTTGAGACAGTTTCAAAGGCCTGAGAATCAGTAATTACTAGCTTTGGCTTAACATTTAGCACACTTAGAGTTTCTTTAAGCTCTGTTTCCTGTGTCACAAATACCTTACACCTGTTATCAAGGAGATCTCTTAATACCTGCACCTGCGGGAGTATAATCCTGCCTTTCGGTGCTTCTTTATCTACAGGTATAACCAGCACAACCGTATCTTTAGCATTGACAATATCTCCAAGTATCGATGGCGGTGTGATAAAATCATCCGGACAAACAGAAATAAACTGTTCTTTTAATGCATAAACAACATTTCTGTTTGCAGAAATACTTGTTAAAATTGGATTATTTACATATTTTTTTATTTGGTCTAATTTTTCATTGCTTATGTTATTTATATCCTGTTTATTTACAACGGCTATTACAGGTATATTCCTTAATTGAAACTCATCAAAAAGTTTAATTTCATAATCATCCCAACCGCTATAATCACAAATTATTACTGCAATATCCGTCCTGTCAAAGATTTTTTTTGTTTTTTCTATCCTCTGACTTCCAAGGTCTCCTGCATCATCCACGCCGGCTGTATCAATAAATACAACAGGCCCCAGAGGGAGAAACTCCATAGTCTTTTCCACAGGATCTGTAGTTGTTCCGGCCACATCAGATACAATAGAAATATCCTGATTTACAAGAACATTTAAAAGAGAAGATTTTCCTGCATTTCTTTTTCCGAATATACATATATGAAGCCTGTTTGCCTTAGGTGTTCCTATCATCATTCACTTCCTTTTGAATGTCGTCATTTTCTTCAATTTCTGCGCAAATATCATTGAGTTTTGTATCTGTCAGCATAAAATAGATTGTTGAAATAACTGTTATAGTCAGCATTATAGTAATTTGGTGAATAAATGCAATACCCAGCGCATTAGATTTATCTATATGATAAATGCCAAGAGCAAGTATATATGCATATTGATACGGTCCGACAAAAACCGACGACGAAGGAATAATTGTAGAAAGAGCAAGGAAGCTTATTACAAACAATGCAATTGAAAAGCCGTAATATTGTCCGAATCCCATAATCAGAATATATGTCAGTATGCATTCTATACCCCATGCAATACAACTTGTTAAAAATGCCATAAAAAAACATTTTGGATTATTTAATGCTTGAAAACCTTCCATAAATTTATTCAATAGAGATGCGGTTTTAATAAATAAAGGCCTAAATTTTTCAAGAAAATAAATATTAGATAATCTATCAAATAACCAGTCAATCTTATTAAATTTGAATATTAAAAAAAACACTGTCAAACTGCCGAAAAATAAAGCTGCTGAAATATATGTCAGATTCAATACCCATTTATGTTTAAAATAAGTCAAAACAGCAAAAAATAAAATTAAAAGTACAGATATACCGTCAATAATTCTCTCAAGAATAATTGATCCTAAAAGTTTCATCTTACTTTCCCTGAGTTTATGACCAACATGATAAGCACGCCAGAAATCGCCTGCACGTGCAGGAAGATAGCTGTTTAGCGTATTCCCGGTTGTAAATGAAAAGAATGCTTCTTTAACTGTCAGTTTACTGGTTCCGCATAACAAATATTTCCAGCGAAAGCCTCTTATATATAAACCTAAAACATATAAAGGAATGAATATAAACAATACTCTGTAATCAAAAATTTTAAATGTCTGCAAAAGCTGGTTTAAATCCAAATTCCAAATTATCAGCCCGATAAAAATCAGGCTGATAATTAATCCGAATATTTTTTCTTTATGTTGTTTTAATTTAGTCAACTTTTACAAGTACCTTAACCGATGTTTTTTCTTTATTTCTTTCAAAAGCCTCTATAGATTTTTCTATAGGGTAGATGTCCGAAACAAGAGGGTTAACATCAATGCGTTTGCTTGCCAGAATTCTCATTGCAGGAGCAAACTGCCCGCATCTTGAACCCACGATTGTTATTTCATCCACAACTACCGGTGCAAGATTAAATTCTTTGGAAGCTGCAATAGTGCTTTTTAAAACAAGAATACCTCTTGGTTTTGTTAATGCAACCGAAGTTTCAAAGCCGCTTATAGAGCCTGTTGCTTCAACAACAAAATCATAAGCCTTTTCAACCTTCAATTCATTTAAAAGTTTGGTTTTTACACCCTGAGCTTTAGCCAGAGCAAGCTTTTCTTCATGCTTTCCAACAAGAGTAACATCTAAATTGCATGCATTAAGCGCCAGTGCCGTTATTATTCCCAGTTTTCCGTCACCAAGTATTATCACTTTTTTATAAGGCGGGATATGAATCTGCTCAAGTATCTCCAGTGCTGCAGCAAGAGGCTCAACAAAAACAGCTTCGTTATCGGTTACATTGTCAGGAATAACAAGGAGATTTTTTTCCGGCAGTGCTACATATTCAGCAAAACAGCCCTCTCTTTGCCATATACCAAGAGTTGAACGGTTAAAGCAGTGTCTTTCAAGTCCCTGTGCACACCATTCACATTCGCCGCATCCGCAGTTAATTTCACCGACAACACGTTTACCAATCAGTTCTTTGTTATCAGCCTGTTCTACTATACCGGTAAATTCATGTCCCAGTACGCCTTTATAGCCCATATAACCTTTTGTTATTTCATAATCGGTATTGCAGATACCTATTGTAGTCACTTTTATAAGCGCTTCGCCTTTTTGGGGAACGGGAAGCGGATAATTATTCTCTAATTTTAACCCCTCGTCAAATACAACTGCTTTCATTCTTAAATCCTATCCAATTATACTCAATATTTATAATATTATATGATACTAAAAATAACTTGTCCAAATTATGCAGCATTATTAAGTACAGTAAGTTTATTTGCCGGTATTGTGTATTGCACTTCATTTTGTGCTTTAGTATCTTTATAAATCTGCATAAGCTCTTTCCAACCTTCAATAAATTCCACATTATTAACAAGAACGGATTTTGGAATACCGGCATGGTGAATTTTAGGCAGAAGTTCTGCTACCGGATATGTAATGGAATCGGAAATACCGTCATCAGTATCATTGCATACAAAGTACTTATTACCTTTTTTATCAGTTTCTATGCCGATAATAGTAATTTCATGCCCGCCTATAACATTATTTTCGCTGTCGCAATAAGTATATCCGATAATTACATTGTCACCGCTATTTAGCGTATCCTGGATATGCTGCAATGTCTCGGACGGCTCGCACTCATAACCAACAAGCTTGCCGCTATCATCAATCTGTTGATAAGTAACACAAATCTTCCCTTTGCCCGTAGCTAACTCTTCAGCGAAATTCTTTTCTATATCAATAAGCCCGCTGTCATCTTCATTATATTTTGGTACTCTTCTGTCAATCAAAGAATCATAAGTATTTTGTGCACCGACATTCATAAAAGTGGACTGCATAAGGACATCTATAACAGAACGCTCGTCGCGATCCTTATACGTATTTTGTATACGCGCTCTGATAATTGCATTTCTGTCAGGTTTCAAATTAACTTTTAAAGTGTTCCAATCTGCAAATTTATAATCTGCACCGAATTCATTAAGCATCCAAACTATATCAACAAAGCTTTGAGAAAGGTCTTTTACATTAATAGTTTTTTCTACGCTGATTTTAGGAGAAGTCAAGCCCTCTGCCATTCGTGCAAACTCAGCTGGCATTTTATGAGCAAGATTAAATTCAATACTAGCAGCGGGACAAGTACTGGATTTAACATCCAAATCCATAGAATTTATATTTTTCCCTTGAGATTTTTCCTGATTGATAATATTATTTTGTAAATTTATCGGAATATCTCCAAATTTTTGTGTTATGATAAACGGATATTTTATAGTTGTTATAACTTCTTCTAAAAGTTTCTTTTTATCAAGCCCCTGAACTCTTTCTGTTGTAGCTATTTTATACAAATTATCCAATGTAGTAGATTTATCATTAGAATTATTATTAAGGAGCTTACCTGTTTTTAATAAGTATTGCAAATCTTTTTTATATTTTTTATCAATAATTGCTGAAATTTCATTGTATTTGTTGTGTTCTTCCCTGCAGGATAAAGATGTTCTTGTCTGCGTTATACCAAAGCTAATTTGTTTCAACAAAGAAGGCTTTAAGAAAGTCTGCGGTTGAACAGAAGAAGAGACAACAGAATCTGTAACATTCTGTATTTTTGCAGCATCTTTAGTATGCTGGATTTGAGATACATAACCACTATTAATGCTATTTACTGCTGAAATATTGTACACTTTCACTTCCGCCTTGTTATACAGTATTAAAAAACAAACATTAAAAAAATTGCTTTTTTTGTTATACTTTTATAAGTAATGTTAACAATTTTTTATACAGTCTGAAATTTTGATTATAGATATAGATATAAATAAAATTAAATTTTTATACATAAAGCAGGAAGATCTTATAATTGCTTTAGATAGGCTTACACGGTTTAAATATCCTGAGATTACTTATTACAGGGTGTTTTCAGAAATTTTATGTAAATATCTAACATACCCGCGTCTTTCTAAGACTCAGATAAAAGAACTTGATGTAAATAGTCTAAAAACAATTGTTGAAAAAATATGGAATGAATCTGCAAGTTTCTATAGACCGAAAATACAGCAGAATAAAAAACTTAACAAAGTATTAATTGATGAAATAAAAAATACTTACAATCTGAGCAATGACACACAAATACTTGTTAACTCTTCTTTAAATTTTAATGCTGTATTAGATTTTATTCCAAAGAACAGAAATTTGCCGCTCAATCTCAAGCGATTGTTTTTTATTAAAAATAATCCGGAAAATCTAATAAAACAGCGTGAAAGATATGCCCTGGGATTTCCTGTGGAGAAAGTAATACTTTGTGAAGGCATAACTGAGGAAATTTTGCTTCCTGAGTTTTCAAAACTTGCAGGTTATGATTTTGACAGAGAAGGTATAAAGCTGATAAGTGCAGGAGGCAAAAATCAGGTTGCAAAAATATATTGCGAACTCAAAGATGAACTAAAAATTCCAATATTTATGCTTTTGGATGCTGATGCAAGTGTAACATCCGATACAATAAAAAATATTCTACGAAAGCAGGATTGTATATATTTAATAAAGCATGGGGAATTTGAAGACATATTTTCGCTGAACCTAATAAAACGTACAATTAACAAACGATTTAAAAACATATGCGAATGTACGATTGCTGATTTTAAAAAAGAGGCACCGATGACAAAAATTCTTACAGAATTTTACAGATTACATGAACTCGGCGATTTCCAAAAATCCGAATTTGCTAAAGAACTTGCAAAAAACATTAAATATAAAACAGATCTTACAGAAGAAATTTTGGAAATAATAACTAAAATAAAAAATATTAAAAAATATTAAACGGTTAACGAATACCTAACAAAAATAATCTTTTTGAAACTTAATTAATGTAAAAAGGATTATTGAAATGAATATAAATGGTACGAGAAAGCAATACAACCGCATTTTTCAAATTACTGACCCCAAAATTACAGGGAGAAATAATATGTATTCTCCTTATCATTATTATCATTTTAGGAATGCAATTGCAGAAAATAAGTCAGGGTTGGCTGTAGATAAAGACTCTTTTTATGTGATAACAGGCCCCGGTTATGCAAATAGAATGAATAAAGCTCTGACCAAGCTTGGTATAGAATTTAAATGCATAGTGAATAATCTGGCAAAAATAGTCCAAACAGAAAGAATGGAAAATTTGACATTAAGGAAATTTAAAAAATAAAGCCTTTCAAAATGAAAGGCTTTATTTTTTAATATTCTATATTAATTTGTGAAAATTGAACTATTTTGTTTTTACCTCTTTTTTTTGCATTATAAAGAGCGTGCTCAGCATATCTTATGAGAGTATTGGCATCTTCTTCAACATTTTGCAGGAATGGATAAGAAGAAATACCGCCGGAGATTGTTATAGGATGCCTTTCTTCTTCACCTGCAGGAATAAATTCCATTTTTTCTATTTCTCTTCTGAATCGTTCAGCAAATATGAAAGCATTCTCTTCAGGAGTATTAGGCAATATTACAATAAACTCTTCATCACCGTATCTAGTGAGAATATCTTCTTTTCTTATAAAAGATTTAAGCATTTCCGCAATTTTTTTAAGTAAAACATCACCCCAGTCATAACCGTACATGTCGTTTACAACTTTAAAAAAGTCTATATCTAAAAGCAGACAACTCAATTTTGTATCATATCTTTTAGAACGAGAGATTTCTGCTTCCAGGCGTTCATGGAGATATTTTCTGTTATGCAGCCCCGTCAGAGCATCTGTTGTTGAAACCTGATTAATTGTCTCTCTGAGTTCTTTTATTTTCAATAAATTTTTAAGTCTTAAGTTTAGCTCTTTTTCATCAATAGGTGTAGTAATATAATCGTATGAATCACCTCTAAAAATAATATCATCGTTAAATTTTGAAGAAACAACCAAAGCAGGTGCCGGTAATTTTGTTACCATAGAAACTTCTTTTAATTTCTCATCCGAAGTATTAAAAACAATAACGGACGGATTAAATTTTTGTGCATCCTTTACTTCATCAATATTTATTAAACGCACATCGCAATCTTCAAAAGAAGAAAGCATATTTTCTAAATCTGCCGATTGTTTATCAGTAAAAATAACAATATTTTTCATAATAAATTATCCTTGTATTTCCTATTATAAATATAATACCAAATGTAATAAGAAATGTATATAACACAAATGAACCAAAAATTTAAAAATGTAAATAAAATTGGAAAAATACAGGTTAAATGTTATTGTATTGACATACATACTTCAAATGCAGTATGGATGAAATGAATTCTTAATATTATTATATAAATATATTAGATTAGTTGGGGAGAATTATTTTGGCTGTACCGCAGTATAGACAGTCTTATAAACAAAATTTATATAATGATTATTATACTAATCAAAATAAATATATAAGCAATATACGTCCTGCAAAAATAATAAGAAAAAAAGTTGTAAAAAAACGTACGAATTTGTTTGCATTAATCATTCAATTATTTTTTGCAGTATTTTTTGTAATGTATATAAGCCCGGTATATTTAGACAATATTACCCGTCCGATTTTTATAAGAGCAGAAAAATATCCGGAAATTAAAACGGATATGAATCTAATCGTACATCCGACATCTGCATATTTACACAACAATCATATCCTTGGAGTTAATCTTCTTTCAGGGACTGAGACAAAAAAACCGCAAATGCAATCTTTGTACGAAACATATCATATGACAAATCTTGAAAGCAGCATAAAATCACTAGCAGCTTCATATCCGTCATTAAAACCATCTATTTATGTATGGGATTATGAATCCGGTAAATATGCTGATTTGAATGCACAGCAGGTTTATCCTACGGCAAGTATTATAAAAATACCTGTACTGATTCAACTTTTTAAAGCAATTGAAATGGGAATGATAAAGCTCGATGATAAAATTGCAATGACAGAATATTATAAATCCGAGGGCTCCGGCAGTTTGCAATTCAAAGGCGTCAACAGTGTATACACAGTTGATGATCTGGCAAGGGTAATGATTACGGAATCAGACAATTCAGCTACAAATATGCTTATGGATGCTACAGGCGGAATGAATGCAATGAACAGTTCTTTAAGAAAATGGGGAATGAAAGAAACCCGCGTAAATGACTGGCTGCCTGACTTACAGGGCACAAATGTGACCACATCAAAAGAAATGGCAGCAATGCTTTATAATATCGATAACCCTAACTTTTTAACCCTAAATTCACGTGAAAAAATTGTTGACTATATGAGCCATGTTCATAATAACAGGCTTATACAGGCAGGACTCCCGGCAAACGCAATATTCTTACATAAAACAGGAGACATAGGCAAAATGCTCGGAGACGCAGGTATTGTTTATACTCCTAACGGTAAAAAATATATTGTGGTTATGCTTGTAAACAGACCTTATAATTCGCCTCAAGGCAAAGACTTTATTGTCTCAGCTTCTTCTCTTATATACAATTACATGGTTAATACTGATTTATAAATTATTTATTGATATTAAATTTTACTTATATTATATTAATTTACATAAACATTTTGATACAGAACTTTGGAGAAAAATATGAGTCACCAGATAATTAAAGTAGCATGGGAACTTAATGAAAATTGTGAAAACAGATACCAGCTTGTTTATGAAATAGCAGAACTTGCTAAAAAGCTCGTTGATGAATACCAGATGAAAAAACCTAAAGATGAACTGGGTTTTGATGATTATGGATTTGATAATTCAATTAAAAAAGAAAATCCAGTTGAACATGCTATTATGGTAAAAGCTTCTGAATCTGATGAAAGCAGACTTGTAGGTTAATAATTTTTACAAAAAAATACCGGTGCAATTGCACCGGTATTTTTTTAACCAAGTTATAACTATTTAGCAAGAAGCTTGTTGACTGCCAATGTTAATCTTGATTTTTTTCTTGCAGCTGTGTTTTTGTGTAAAACACCTTTAGAAACAGCTTTGTCACAAAGCTTGTATGCATGGCTCATAGCTGTTTTTAATTCTGCATCATTTTTGGCCTGTGCTAATTCGAGAGTTTTTCTTATTGCAGTTTTGATTTCAGACTTCACAGCAACGTTTCTTTGTCTGTTTCTTTCTGCAATTAATACTCTTTTTTTAGCGGATTTAATATTAGCCATTGTTGTGTCCTTTCATTTGCATTTACACAGGTTTTGCGGTTATATGCGCATCACCCTAAATCTGCAATGAGGTTTGGTGAGTAATTTCATTATAAAGCAAGAAATTTATATTACAAGCTTCCATAAATAATTTCTCTGAGGAAAATTCGCGATACAACTCTGCCGAACAAAAGCAATTAAAAGTTGCTTTTATGAGAGAATCAAACTCAGAAACAATACTTAATTGTTTCTTCGGCAGAGTCCTGGGTAAACTGCAGGTGTGCCGTACGCATCAGGATGCCCTCGGATACAAACGAGGCCGTCTCAGACATTTTACGGTGTAGTTTTCATTGTGTTAAAAAATCTGAAAACAAATAGGCATTTTTTATTTGTAATTTTAAAGGTCATTAAGGTCAAAAATTTAATGAGTGTGAATGGGATGAAGCCGTATATTAATCTGTTAGTGCAAATTGCAGGAAAGTACAGATGTGCCAAACAGGGACGCTGGAGTCCTGATATACCTAAAGAAACAAAGGGTTAAATGATATAATGCTATAATGTATACCGTGCATTTGAGCCTGGGTTGTTATTACAAAGAGGTTCAAGCTTAAGAATCGATGATGCGAGCTATAACAAAGACATTACAAACATAGATGCCTGTTTTGAAAAGGATAAAGATTATCTTGCGTGCAATATATTGCATTATTTATTAGACAAAATTCATAATATTAATATTTTGTTACAATTGATTTTTTATGTATAAAGTATATACTATTTTACTTTTCTATCTCTGAAACACTAAAAAGTATATACTTATTTTTGTTTTTAGTAATATTTCTTAAACTTTGAAAATTTATTATGACCCGCAAGAGGCAATTATTTCTTTTTTATATACTTTATATAAACATAAGAGATAAATAAAAAAATAAACGAACTAGACTAATAGATTTTAATAAACTTAAAACATAAAGGAACGGGAATAGGTATTTACACGGGGCTATTGAAAAAAGCCTCTTTTTTTGCGCTTTTATTTGCCGGACATGTTAAAGTCCCTACCATGGCATATTAAACTTCTATACCGGTACAAATACCTTCATTTGATTAGAATATTTGGGATTGCTGTTGACAAAGTCACTTGCTGTTCGTCCATCACCTAAGGTGATTTCTATATGCCCGTATTCGCTGCTATAACCTGCAGCGCCCTGCGGGTATACCAGTATACATCCTGCCGGTAAACTTGCCAGCTGATCTTGTGTTATGCTTACTTCTTTAAAATCTTTGCTGTTTCTTAAATTGTTTTCCATTTGATATGCATGCCCTCTTGTGAAGTGTAATCCCGCATTTTCTAATGCGTTGCTTACAAATTCCGCACATCTTTTCTGTGAATGACTGCCTGCATTTGCCAGAACATTGCTTGCTATTTGCTGAGCTTTTTGCTGATTATATGTTACGTTATTCAGATTAGCAGTTTTATTCCCAAACCTTGAAAACAGGCTGCTAAATTGTTCAAGTTGTTTTTTATACATTTCATCAAGTGAATTTGTAAAGTTGCTGTATAGTTCATCGATTCCTGCAGCTAAATTAGGATTATTTCCGTATATATTATTCATATTGAACTGGCTAAAATCTATATTTAGATTTGGCATAGTAAAGTTTGAGTTAAATCCAAAATTAAAACTTGGATTTTGTGTAGTGAAACCGTTTATGCCTGAGGCAAATATATCAAAATTTTGATTAAATGAATTGCCACTTATATTGTTGTCATAGAACATTGGCAAATCAGTGCTGCTGATATTATTTAATTCAGGACTGATATTGTCTGTAAAATATGACAAATTGAAGCTGTTTATTCTGTCTAATGTCAATTTTATCTCCTAGTTTTCCCAATAAGATATAATATCCCTTATATTAATAAAGTATTTTTACGTATAAAAATTGACAAAAATGATATAATATTAATAAATGTAAATATATTTTTCTAAAAGATATATGTGTGTATAAGCATATTTGTATGAATAAAATTGAGCAAATTACAGCTTTAACAATATTGTTTTTGTCGCTATCCGGCAATTTTGTGCACTGTTTTGCGGATGAATATCTGCAAAATACTAATGCATCTGTTACTGATACTGATATTTCAGCCGGTAACACACAAATAAGTGATAATAAAGATATATTTGCACCTATTGATTTGGATTTGACCGACTACACATATATGAATAAAAAAAACAAAAAATTTAAATTATCTGCTGAAAAAGAGGGTAAACCTGCATATGTCCAAAATACCGGTCAAATTTGGGATGAAGATATGTTGTTCAGAAGAACATTCTATTCAGATGACACAAATCTTCGGGTTCTGCCGAGCTATGGCTCCTTAAACAGTTATGTATCACGTCCTCTTGATGAAAACACAACAGTAATGATAGGTCAGGACGGTATTGCATCCATTAACGGAGATACTGTTAATTTTGCTTATGAACATTATTCATATTACAACAGCGGTGCCCGTATAGACGGAAAAACTAATAATTTTGATTATTCACTGGGTGCATTTAATCAAACAGACACCCTGAATCAGGAACTCGGTGCAATAGTGTCAACAAAGCCTAAAAGGATTTTGAATTCTAAAGGTAAATTTAATGTAGGCGGTGGTGTATTTACAACTCTGATGACTGATGTGGACTTTAATACAACAGGGCTTTTTGCCCAGTACAACAATGATAAACTTTCATTCGGCGCACAGATTGCTAATTCATCGTATACAAAAACAGGCTATGACGGATACAGAAAGGCACACTTTTTGACACAATATAAAGTCAACAACCAACTCTCATTAAAAAATAAAATAGTCAAAAATTTCGACGTTGATGAACTTCAAGGTGAAGTAGGCATAGTATATAACCCGCTAAAAGATACAGACAAACTGCAATTGGAGCTAACCGCTGCAAATTACCAATCACAAAATGCAATAACACGCCAGCGTTTAAAATTTTCTACCTCTTTTAGATTTTAATTTTGTCTAAATAGCTTTCCCTTAAAACATTGACCTGTTCCGAGGTGTCAAGATTCTTTATTGTTACGGTATTTGTTTTAATTTCATCATCCATTAAAATAATGGCGTATTTAGCAGTTTTTGCAGCTTTGTCCAGCTGTTTTTTGAATTTTCTGCAAGCATAATCAAATTCCGCACTAAAACCGGCATTTCTTAACTCTTCAATAATTTTAAAGGTTTCTTCATTATTCTCAGAAATTACAAATACATCCAATCTTTGTTCCTGAGCCTTTTCTGTCAGAGAATTTAATCTCTCCATCCCCATTGCCCAGCCTACAGCAGGAGTTTGCGGTCCGCCTAATGTTTCTACAAGAGAGTCATATCTTCCGCCGCCGCATACGGCATTTTGGGAACCGAGATTATTTGATTTAATTTCAAACACAGTTCTGTTGTAATAATCCAGTCCCCTTACAAGGAGTTTGTTTTCTTTAAAAGGTATATTTAATGCCCTCAAGTATTCTTTTACTTTTTTGAAATGCTCTTTGCATTCCGGACAAATAAAATCACCGAGTATAACCTTTTGTATTTCTTCTTTTTCAAATATTTTTTTGCAGGATTCAACTTTGCAATCCAGTATTCTTAACGGATTCTTTTCATATCTGAAATTACAATCTTCGCACAAATCTTTTAAGTAAGGTTTTAAAACATCTTTTATTGCATCTCTGTAATTTTTTCTGCATTCAGGACATCCCAGAGAATTTATTTCTATATCGAGGTCATTTAAGCCAAGTGCATTCAGATATTTTACAGCAAGATTGATTACTTCTGCATCAGCAGAGGCTTCTGCACAGCCGAACATTTCCACACCTACCTGATGGAACTGTCTTTGCCTGCCTGCTTGAGGTCTTTCATATCTGAACATAGGTCCTTTGTACCATAGTTTTACAGGTTGAGGCAGCCTTGAAAAACCGTGTTCAATATACGCGCGTACAACACCGGCTGTATTTTCAGGTCGAAGAGTAAGCGAGCGTTCGCTTTTTTCAAAAGTGTACATTTCTTTATTTACGATGTCAGTCGAATCGCCGACACCTCTTGCAAACAGCTCGGTTGCTTCAAAAATCGGTGTCCTTATTTCTTTAAAATTAGCTTTTGAAAAAATTTCATAAGCTGTTTTTTCCATTTTTTGCCAGTTTAAAATTTCTTCCGGCAGTATGTCCTTTGTACCCTTTTGTGCCTGTATCACTTTTTTACCTCTCAATCTCTTAATCTAATTATATATAAAAAACGGCTATTTCAATATATGGAAGTTTATAGTAAAATCAACAGGTAAATAATTATTTTAAGAGGCAGCCTTATGGATTTCAAAAATTCTTTCACGGTTAAAAATGTAAGCTTTTTTATTCTTATATTATTAATACTTTTTTTTATTATAAAAATGCCTGATATTACTCTATTGTTATTCTGCGGCTATGTCATAGCATGCGCAATAAATCCATTTGTTGATAAAATGTCGGAAAAAATCCCGAGAGCCGCAGCTGTAACGGTTATGATTACAGTTATTACGCTTGTTACACTCGGTGTATTTATTCCTATAATCGTGATGGCATTTAATGAAATAAGAGATTTTCTAAATCAGCTTCCTCTGCAGATACAAAATATACAGCAATTCCTTGACACTTTGAAAATAGGAGGTCAGGATATCGCACAGTATTTAAATATTGATACTGTTTTAAATAATTCAACTATGATTGCAAAGGAAGTTATTGACAAGTCTATAAACATCACAATCGGAATTGTGGGTGTTATTACAATACTTGTTACTTTGAGTATTATAGTTTTCTTTATTTCAAACGACAGAGACAAAATAAAAGATTTTGCTTTAAAACTGTTTCCTGCTTCAATCAGAAGTAAGGCAGCATGCGTAATTGACGAACTGGAAATAAAAGTCGGCGGATATATAACAGCACAACTTTTATCTATTACAATAGTCGGTATTGTAGTAGCAGTTACATTATTAATAATGAAGGTTGAGTATGCTGTATTTTTGGGATTTATATCTGCTGTTCTGGACCTGGTGCCGATTGTAGGACCGATAATCTCAGGTGTATTGATTTTGTTGATAGCGTTTCCTAAAGGCTGGATTGTATCTATTATCGCAATAGGTTCGCTTCTTTTGGGTCAGTTCATTGAAAATAACTGGGCAAAACCATATTTCTTTTCAAAATATATGGATTTACATCCTCTTGTTGTAATTTTTTCTTTTGTAATTGCCGCAAAATTTCTGGGCGTTGTAGGCGTGCTTATTGCGCCGGCAATAGCGGCGGTTGTGGTTACGCTTTTTGAAGAAATATACGTGAAAACAATGAATGACAATACTGAAAGTGATAATTAATGACAGATATAACTTTATATGATATTCCTAAAAAGAATCCTGAAATAAATATATGGATGGCGTTTCCTGCAATGGCATCATTTGGTATGTCATCGTTAGGGTATATGTCAATTGTAAAAACGCTCGATATGCGACATGATTACTATGTTGAAAAAATTTTTACGGATACTGAAAATACACACCTTAGACCATGTGATGTTGATGTATTAGGATTCTCTGTTTCATTTGAAATTGATTTTCTCGGTATATTCAGTATTTTGGAAAAATATTCAATACCGTTAAAATCCGCTGACAGAGACCAAAATTTTCCTCTTGTTTTTGGCGGCGGGCCTGTATTGACAGCAAATCCTGAACCTTACAGTGCTTTTTTCGATTTTATTATAATTGGCGATGCAGAAAAAATAGACACAAATATTATTGATGTAATTAAAGATAATAAAAATCTTTCTAAAAAAGAAATATTGAAAATTTTATCAGAGATACAGGGCATTTATGTTCCATCTCTTACCAATTTTGCACCTCAAACAGGTGTAACAAAAGAAAACGGTGAATGCTTAAAAGTTGATAAGCTGTCATATCCGCTGTGTAAATGCATAACAACACCTGTTCTGGCAGAAAAAAGCTTCTTTTCAAACACTTATGTGATAGAAGTCGTCAGAGGTTGTCCTCAACGGTGCGGGTTTTGTATAGCATCATATTTAAATCTGCCTTATCGTTTTTGCAGTTATGATGAAATTGTAAATAGTATAGATACAGGCTTAAAATATACAAATAAAATTGCTCTTTTAGGCGCTTTGATTACTGCTCATCCTGAGTTTGAGAGGATTTGTGAATATATTCTTCAGAAAAAAGAACAAATACCGGACTTAGAGCTGTCTGTCTCATCATTGAGAGCTGACTCTATATCTCCTATAGTTATAAAAACTCTTGTTGCATGCGGACAAAAACATTCTACAATTGCAATTGAAGCAGGTTCTGAAAGACTTCGAAAAATTATAAATAAAAATTTAACAGAAAATCAGATTTTTGAAACAGTCAATACCGCATATGCTAATGGATTAAAAGGATTAAAAATTTATGCCATGATTGGACTTCCTACTGAAACTCAGGAAGATATTGATGAGATGATTTCACTTGCAAGAAGGCTAAAATCTTCTTTTAAAGATTTTGAATTTACATTTTCTTTTTCGACCTTCGTACCAAAAGCACATACCCCTTTTCAATTTTGTGAAAGAGAGTCAATAAAATCACTAGAAAAAAAATATGAATATTTAAAAAAAGAATTCCATAAACTGGGCGTAAAAATCAGAACCTCCAGTGTAAAATGGGATTACTGGCAGGCTCTTTTGTCAAGAGGTGACAGACGCCTTGCTGACTATCTTATACATGTATATAAAGAGGGTGCAAATCTCGGAGCGTTCAAACAGTCTTATAAATATTTTAGTAATAATAATCTTCTTCCTTCATCTGATTCATATGCGCTAAAAAAACATGACGTGGATGAAATTTTGGCATGGGATTTTATATCAATCTCTCCTGAAAAAAAAGCTTTAATTTCGGAATATAAAAGACTTTTGCAGGTTATTAAGTAATGTAAAATTTCTTTAGATTTTTTATAATTAAAAGGGTTGACATAATTTTTCTTGATGTCATAATAATAATGTAAGGTTTAAGTGTAGTCGAAACACTAAATAACATTTCTTTTTAACATTAATAACCCCGAACACATATAAACTCCTAAATAATAAACACAAAAGAGACCATTAGGATGCAGAAAACAAACCACTCAATTGAGTGGTCTTTTTTTATGTTGTTTAATTATTGATATCTTTGTGACATCATTTGATATCAAATGATATATTCGCATGCTTATTAAGTGTAATTGTGACAACAAATAACGATTTGATTTTAAATCGTGAAAATATTATCATTATTTAATGCGAATTATCTATACGAATTTAATAAAGCAAGCCGTTTATACTCTCTGCGTAAAGGCAAATACAGAGTATAATATGAGTTTGTATAATAAATTATATTCACTTTATCAAGTATCGTCAGACAATAACAATAAGATTAAACTTGCAAATATTTTAAAGAATATCAAGCTGGCTTATGATACAAAGCGCCCTCTATGTCAGGATACAGGTCAGGTTATAGTATTTGTGCAAATCGGACAAAATGTTAGTTTGTCCGGCAGCAATATCTCTGATGCCGTAAATTTCGCAGTTGAGTCAGCCTATATTGACAATTACTTTAGAAAATCCGTGGTTAAAAATGCAATATTTGACAGAACAAATACTGATACTAACACGCCGGTAATAATTTATTCTGAAATTGTCCCCGGTGATGAAATTAATATAAAATTGCTTATTAAAGGTGCAGGATCTGAAAATTACAGTACAATAAAAATGTTCAATCCTTCTGTATCTGAAAATGAGATTTTTGAATTTATTAAGGAATCTGTTATTACAGCCGGAGAAAAAAGCTGCCCTCCGCTTGTACTCGGTATCGGAATAGGCGGAACTTTGGATAGTGCTGCAATAATGTCCAAAAAAGCTTTCTTCAAAGATACAAATACAATTTCAGAAGATAAATTTATAATTAACTTAAGGCAGATGCTCTCAGACATTAGCGACAGTGTTCTGGAAATAAAATTGATGACCTCACAGACCCATATAGCCTGCCTGCCGGTTGCACTTACGATAAACTGTCACAGCTGCAGACATTTTGAATGCAGAATTCTAAACGATAAAATTATTTATAAGGAAAATCATGCAGAATTTAAAGAAATTCCTGATACAACAGAATCATTAATCAAGATTTCTGCAAATGATGCAGATAAAATAAAAATGCTCAAAAAAGGCGATAGAATACTTCTTACAGGCGAAATTTATACAGCAAGAGATGCCGCCCATAAATTGATAGCTGAATACTATAATGAGCATAATTCTTTCCCTTTTGAAATAAATAATAAAATAATTTTTTATGCAGGTCCCTGCCCTAAAGCAAAAAATGAAATTATTGGGCCAATCGGCCCTACTACATCAGCAAGAATGGATAAATACTGTGATTTATTGTACTCAAACGGCCTTCTTGCAACAATTGGCAAAGGAGAACGCTCTGCCGGATGTAAAGAGGTAATTTTAAAGAATCATGGCAGATATTTTACCGCTCAGGGAGGCATTGCTTGCGTGTTGGCAAGGTGCGTAAAAAAATCAGAGGTTGTGGCTTTCGAACAATTAGGAACCGAAGCGGTTCGAAAATTATATGTCGAAGGTATGCCTTTGACTGTAGAGATTTAGCATACAAAGACTAAAAAAGACTCCTTAAAAGGAGTCTTTTTAATCTATTTTATTTTAACTAATTAATTCTCTGGAACATATATCCGATACCGCGTGCTGTAAGAATCAATTCAGGATTTGCGGGATCAGTTTCGAGTTTAGAACGTAATCTTGAAATATGTACGTCAACAACTCTTGTATCTATACGATGATCCGGCGGATATGCCCAAACATATTGAAGAATTTCATTTCTTGAGTATGCCTGACCCGAATTGTTAACAAGCAGTTCGAGAAGGCTGAACTCCATACCTGTAAGTCTTATACGTTCATTTTTTCTGAATACCTGTCTTCTTGCAGTATCAATTTTAATATTACCTGTTGTAATTACATTTTTTGTAACTTTGCCGGTAGAGGGAACTATTTCTCTGTTTGTTGCACGCCTCAAAACTGATTTTACACGTGCTTCCAGTTCTTTCGGGCTGAACGGCTTAACAACATAATCATCAGCACCTAATTCTAAACCAGTAATTCTTTCTGAAACATCTCCAAGTGCTGTAAGAATAATAATCGGAACATCAGAGGTTCTTCTTATCTCTCTGCAAACACCGTAACCGTCCATTTTGGGCATCATTACGTCTAAAACAACCAGGTCAGGATTTTCTTTATTAAAAACAGCAACTGCTTCCTCTCCGTCTGCGGCTGTTACTATATCATAACCTATCATACTTAATCTTGTTTCAAGAATTCTTCTGATACTTGCTTCATCATCGGCAATAAGTATCTTTTGTTTTGCTTCTGCCTGTTCATTAGCTTCTGTATTTGGACACATGTTAAAAACCTATCTTTCTTTACCCTTTGTCATAAACCACATATAAAAACTTTGTAATGTAAACAATATTACAAAATATTTATTTTCTTTAAATTATATTACAACATCTTTACTTAGTCAACTCGGCTATATCCTCTTTGAGCTTTAAAATTGCATTACAATTTTGGCGGTGGTATAAATTTATTAGGAATAGAAAGAGAGGATACAATAATGTCTAAAATAGAGGTAATTTTACCTGACAATTCAAAGATTTCTTTAGATGAAGGTGCTAACGGTTTTTCACTAGCAAAAGAAATAAGTGAAAGTCTTGCAAAAAATGCGGTTGCTTTAGAAATAAACGGGGAAGTCAAAGACATTCGAACATCTCTCTCTAATAATGATAAAGTCAAAATTCTGACTTCAAAAGATTCTGAAACTCTTGCGATATTGAGACATTCCACATCTCACATTATGGCTCAGGCTGTTATTGCACTGTTTCCTCAGGCAAAACTTGCAATAGGTCCGGCTATCGAAAACGGATTTTACTATGATTTTGATTTAGAAGGACATACCTTTACGGAAGAAGATTTATCTAAAATTGAAGACAAAATGCATGAAATTGTGAAACAAAATCTTACTTTCGAAAAATATTTTGTTCCGGATGTCGATGCTCAAATTAAAGAATTTAATGATGAAGGTGAAATTTATAAAGCAGAATTGCTAGAAGAACACAGAAATCATAAACCGACTTTGTATCTGACTAAAGATAAAGACGGTAATTCTGTGTTCAATGACCTGTGTGCCGGGCCCCACCTTCCGAATACTTCATTTATAAAAGCATTTAAATTAATGAAAGTGGCTGGCGCTTACTGGAGAGGTGATGCAAAAAATAAAATGCTCCAGAGAATCTATGCTACAGCATTCTGGACAAAAGAGGATTTAAAAAATTATCTTACAATGCTTGAAGAAGCAGAAAAACGCGACCACAGAAAACTCGGTGCAAAACTGGATTTATTTTCAACAAGAGAAGAACTCGGTGCAGGACTTGTTCTGTGGCATCCGAATCTTGCTGTTGTAAGAGAAGAAATAGAAAACTACTGGAGAACCGAGCACAGAAAAAGAGGCTATGTAATAGTAAATACACCGCATATTGCCAAGTCAAAACTATGGGAAATTTCAGGTCACGCTGATCACTACAGAGAAAATATGTTCTTTATTCAAAAGGAAGATGAATCTGATGACCAGTATATATTAAAACCTATGAACTGTCCTTTCCACATTCTTATATATCAGGCAAACAGACATTCATACCGTTCATTGCCTTTGAGAATGGCAGAACTTGGTACTGTATACAGAAGAGAACACTCTGGTGCACTCGGCGGATTGACACGTGTACAGGGCTTTACTCAGGATGATGCTCACATCTTCTGCACACCTGAACAGCTTGTTGATGAAATCAATGAAATTATCGATTTTGTTGCAGATACTATGGCTATCTTTAAGATGGATTTTGAGGTCGAACTTTCTACACGTCCGGAAAGCTATATCGGTGAAATTGAAAACTGGAATAAAGCGGAAGAAGGTCTCAAAGCTGCAATGGATAAAAGAGGCATGAAATACGATATAAATGAAGGTGACGGCGCGTTCTACGGACCTAAAATCGATTTCAAAGTAAAAGATGCGATAGGCAGAACATGGCAGTGTGCAACTATTCAGTTAGACTTTAACTTGCCTGCGCGTTTTGATTTGAAATATCAGGATAAAGACGGTCAGTTAAAAACTCCTCTGATGCTGCATAGAGTTGTATTTGGTTCAATGGAAAGATTCCACGGAATCTTAATTGAGCATTATGCCGGTGCTTTCCCTCTCTGGCTTGCACCTACTCAGGTTGAAATTGTACCGATTTCTAACGATAAGCACACAGATTATGCTGAAAAAGTTTATAAAGCACTTAGAAATGCAAATATAAGAGCAAATCTTGATGACAGATCAGAATCAATGAACTACAAAATCAGAGAATCTTTACAGGATAAGAAAATTCCTTATGTTGTAGTAGTCGGTGACAAAGAGATGGCAGACGGAACTGTTGCTATCAGAAAAAGAGGCAAAGGTCCAATCGGTTCACTGAAGTTAGATGAATTTGTTTCAGGACTATTGGAGGAAATAAAAAGCAGAGCATAAGATTTATGTTAGTAAAAGAATTCAAAAAACCTTTGTCCGGTGAAGTTGTATTAATCGGACCTGATGTAAAAGAAGATATTATTATAATGGCACTGGAATCAAGCTGTGATGAAACAGCGTGTGCTATAGTCAAAAACGGCAGAGAGGTTATGGCAAATGTTGTTGCCTCTCAGATAAAGACACACCAGAAATTCGGCGGGGTTGTACCGGAGATTGCGGCAAGAGAACATCTGGATGCAGTAAATTTGATAATTGCTCAGGCCTTTGAACAATCCGGTCTAAAACCGGACGATATTACGGCTTTTGCGGCAACTGTAGGACCCGGGCTTGTAGGCTCTTTACTTGTCGGATTGAATGCAGCTAAAGCTCTTGCAATAACCTACGATAAGCCATTCATAGGCGTTAACCATTTAAATGCTCATGTCTGTGCAAATTACATTGATACTGATTTAAAACCGCCAATGATTGCACTGCTTATAAGCGGCGGCCACACACAGATTATTAAGGCAGATGATTATATTAATCAACAAATTATAGGCGAGACCATAGATGATGCAACCGGCGAAGCTTATGATAAAGTTGCAAGGCTGCTTGGCCTTCCGTATCCGGGCGGTTTAAATCTGGACAGAATGGCACCTGCAGGTAATCCGAATGCGTTCAAACTGCCTGAAGCAAAAGTTCATGGAGAGTTTGATTTTAGTTTTTCGGGCTTAAAAACAGCTGTATTAAATTTGACAAGAAAACTTGAAAAAGAGCTTGGCTATATACCTAAGGAAGATGTCGCTGCAAGTTTCCAGGAATGCATTACATCTACACTGTTTAAAAAGACACTAAAAGCTGCTGAAAAATATAATATAAAGCAAATAGTCTTAGGCGGCGGTGTTGCTGCAAATTCAGAAATCAGGAAAAAATTCTTTTCGCTTCAGGACAAAGGGTACAAAGTATTTGCACCTGCTATGAAATATTGTACTGACAATGCCTCAATGATAGCAAGTTCAGCTTATTTTCTTGCAAATACAATGGATTCACTGGAACAAGAAGTTTTTTCAAGATGCTAAAACATACCATAATTTTATTAGCATTAATAACGCTGAGTACACCTGCTTTGGCCAGAACAAATTCTCAAATAGGTGCACAACTGTATGCAGTTTCAAGAGAGGTTGATAAACAGAGCAAAGCCAAAGGTGACATGATGAGGGATAATATAGCATCTTTTCTCATTGATGCTAATATGCTGAATTTTTATGAAAATAATGCAGTATGGAAAAAACTCCCTTCCGGCTGGTTTTATGATTCTAAAACTGTACAGCATTTGTATTTACGTCATCTTGGTGTTTATAAGTCGCCTGACGGCAAAGTTATGGGCGTTTTTGACGTAAATTGCGAAGATGTAAACGATGTACAGGAAAGAACTTACGGATATGTTAAAACAACAGAAGTATATTTTTCTCCTTACTACCGGCAAAAAAGGGGCCGCTCATTGGGTTTTATACAAACTTTTTGTAAATAATTTCTTGCAACTTGCTGCTTAAAATGCTATATTTGTATGGCTATAGTATATTTTAACGGGATTGGGTATGGGTTTTAACAATACAAATTTATCGGCTAAAGACAGAATCGTACTTGCACTTGATACAGACTCTCTGGAAGAAGTAGAACGTCTGGTTAACCTGCTAAAAGATTATGTTGGCTGTTTTAAGGTCGGGCCACAGCTTTTTACCTCATGTGCGTACGATGCAATAGATTTAATCAAAAATCTTGGCGGTAATGTGTATTTTGACGGTAAATTTCATGATATCCCGTCTACTGTTGCAAAAGCAGGTTCAAATCTGATTAAGCGAGGTGTTACAACCTTTAGTGCACATCTTGCAGGCGGCTCTAAAATGCTCACAACTACCGTAAAAGTTGCACGGGAAACAGCAAAAAAATACAATATGCCAAAACCGACAATCCTAGGTGTTACTCTTCTTTCAAGCTTCGGTCAAAGAACTTTGACTGAAGAATTGAATGTTAAAATGAATATAGATGAGTATGTTTCACATCTTACATATCTGGCACAGGAGTCTAAAATTGATGGTGTGATTGCCAGTGCTTCGGAAGCCAAACGAATAAGAAAAGAATTCAGTGATGAATTTATAATTTTGTGTCCAGCGATTCGTCCTACCTGGTCAGTTGTAAATGATCAAATCAGAGTGGTGACTCCTGCTGATGCAATACGAGCCGGTGTGGATTATATGGTTGTTGGTAGACCTATAACCGCTGCGGAAGATCCTATTGCTGCTGCTAATATGATTATTGATGAAATTGAAGAAGCTTCAAAAACATTACAGATTTAGTGTAATAGTCTTGAATGATTTTATGAAAATAGGAGGTATTAATGATTATAGGTGTTCCAAAAGAAATTAAAAACTGTGAGAACAGAGTTTCCTTAATACCGTCTTCTATTAAAACACTTATTGAAAACAATAATACTGTATTGGTAGAAAAAAATGCGGGTGAAAAAATCGGTTTTACTGATGAAATGTACGAAGCTGAAGGAGCCAAAATTGTAGATACTGCTCAGGAATTGTATTCAAAATCAGAAATTATTGTAAAAGTAAAAGAATTACAAAAAGAAGAATATGCATATCTAAAAAACGGACAAACTGTGTTGTCTTATGCTCATCTTGCAATAGAACCTGAACTGCTCGATGTTTTATTAAAGAAAAAAGTAACAACTATCGACTATGAAACAATACAAACTTCAGACGGAAAATTACCGATGCTTATGCCTGTAAGTGAAATAGCCGGAAGGGTTTCTATACAAATTGGCGCCAGGCTGCTGGAAAACACATACGGCGGTGTAGGAAAATTATTAGGCGGTGTTCCCGGTGTTTATCCGAGTGAAGTTTTGATTATAGGCGCCGGTGTTGTAGGCGTGCATGCAGCAAAAGTAGCACTCGGGATGGGTGCAATAGTAACAATGCTTGATATAAACCCGGAAAAACTCAGAGAAGCTGCAAAAATGTTTCAAGGCAGAGTAAATACTGCTATGTCAAACAAGTATAATATCGAAAAATATATAAAAACAGCTGACCTTGTAATCGGTTCAGTTCTTCTTGTCGGAGAAAAAACCCCGAAACTTATTACGGAAAACATGGTCAAGAGTATGAGAAAAGGCTCTGTAATTATAGATGTATCAATTGATCAAGGCGGCATAGTGGAAACTATCAAACAGCCGACTACTTTTGAAAATCCAACATTCGAAAAATACGGGGTGGTTCACTGTGCAATACCTAATATTCCAAGCTGCGTAGCAAGAACTGCAACCGTATCTTTTAACAATTACGTATTACCGTATATACTGAGGCTTTCAACAAAAGGTTTTATAGCTGCTGTTAAATCCATGCCAGAATTGTACAAAGGAGTAAGCACTTTTCAGGGGAAACTTACGGACCCTGACATTGCAAAATCTTTCGGACGTTCATATTCTGAACTTTCAATGTTAATTGGTTTTTGAAAAATTTTTATTTAATAGCAAAAAAATTTTTTACGCTCCTTATATAACTAAAGGAGGAATTCAAAATGTTAATAAATAGATATCAACCAAGTTTTAGCGGTAAATATAAAATTAATATTAAAAATAAACCTGAAGAAATTTTTTATGTAGTAAATCTAAGCATAAATCCATATGTTAAAATTAAGCCAGCCAAACCTGAAGGCGACATTCAAAATGGTGGATTAAATTATATAGCAGAAGTTCCGGACAAATTAGACAATTCATTTTCTAATAATCTGGAAGCAAATAAAATTCGTTTTAATAAAATAGTTTAACTGTTTATAAAACATTGTTTAATTCTGTCGAGGCAGGCCTGGGAACTGTGCTCCCATTCTCTAAAGGATATTCTCGCAACTTTGTATCCTGCACGTTCGAGAATAGTTTGTTTTTTGATATCAGATATATTAGATTTTTTGTTGTCTTCTACACCGTCAACTTCAATTATAATTTCATTTCCAAGTTCATCTTTTAGTATCATATCGGGAATAACACCGGCAGCTTCTATACCTGCTCTTACTGTATAGCCTTCCATTATAAAGGATTGTGCAACAGTTTGTTCAAAAGAATTTTTGAATTTATTTTTTGTTGAAAATTCATCTTCTTTTGCACTGTCTATGTATCTTTGAGTGTATTCTATATAGTCTTTCAATAACCCTGGCGGAAGATTTTTCGGGTCTCTGGAAAGGAATGTTATCAATTTCTTTCTTGCACGTGTAATTGCAACATTAAAGAGATTCGGCTTTTGCAAAAACGTAAGGCTCTGTGAAAAACTGTTATCTGCTACAGCCAGAGAAAAGATTATAACATCTCTTTCATCGCCCTGAAAAGTATGGGCCGTGCCGACTTCTATTTTGTGTCTTCTTATAGTTGATTCAGTTAGTACCTGTCTGATTGCTTTTTCTATTAAATCTACCTGACCTCTGAACGGAGAGACGACACCTATGGAAACTGGATTATCTTCATCTCCGTTTTGTGAATCATCCAGTATAATCTCGTGGATTCTCTTTACCACAGCTTCAACTTCAGGCATGTTTCTTGTTGCGTCAGAATCTACTTTGCCGTCTGATACTAAATGAAGTTCCAGAACATCATTTGTGCCTGAGTCTTTTGTCATAATACGTATACGGTTGCCGTAAAATTCCTGATTGCTAAACTGGATAATCGGGTAATAGCTTCTGAAATGTTCATCCAAAAGCACCGGATTTGTAGAGTAATAATTTGCAAGGTCAAACATGGAGTTTGTTCTGAATCTCCACATAAGCTGATACTTATCAGGAATATTATACTGGCTTAAGAAAGACTGTTCTTTTGCTTTTTCAAGGAAGGATAAATGCGGAAGCTGTTTGTCGTCGCCCACGATTACAGCTTTTTTTGCTCTGAACAGAATCGGGAAACAGCTTGCTATGTCACATTGTGAGGCTTCATCAATAATAGCAACATCAAACAAACCGGGTTTCATAGGAAGCGAGCCGGACACAGCATATGTCGTTACACACCAGCAGGGGAATGCTTCCAGAAGCGGTGTAAAATCTTCTTCTTCAAGCAATCGGTTTTGCAGATTTTTCTTTCTTTCAACAATTGCTTTTGTATGGATAATAAGTCTTTGTCTTTTTATCTGGTCTCTTAAAAGACCTTTTAGAGATTCTCTTCTTTTATTTTTAAGTATGTCAACAGCAAGAGTTCTCTGTCTTTTTTTCAACTGCTTAATTTGAGATAACAACTGATGTATATTGCCTATCTTATGTATCCTTGTCTCGGTCATTCTTGCATTGCAGTCCATTTCTTCTGCCTGAAGCTCAAGAGACAAACGCATAATAGATTCAGGATCGGAGGGAAGTTTTGAGGTATTCAGTATCTTTTTCAGTTTCATTGCAGAAAAAGCATTGGAAATATTCGTTAAAAATCCTGATTTTTCCAGATTTTTTTCGATATTTGATAATACTTTCTTTATTTCGTCAATCTCGTCTTTTTTTAGTTTGTTTTTTATAAATAACCGCTCTCCTAAATCGGCATCGAGAGATTTTTTCTTTGTAATAATCTCCTGCCATTCTTTTTCAAGAGTAATAATTTTTTCGCATTTATTTTCAAGCTCTTTTACTGCATTTAAAAGATCATACATATCATCAACATCGACAAGTATTGCATCTTCAAAACCTGTATCAATGTCAATTTTGTTGGCTATTAAATCCTGCAGCTGAAAGCTAAGCTGTTTTTGGTAATTTAGCCTGCCGGCTCTTAATGCAAGAAAAGGCGCACCCAATTCATTCAACCTCTCTGCTACTACATCAACAGCCTTGTCCATTCTGGAAGCGACAAGAACAGTTTTACCGTTTGCTATAAGATGAGCAACCAGATTAACAATCGTCTGAGATTTTCCGGTACCAGGAGGTCCGTATACTGCCAGAAGAGGATTCTGTTCAATTTTTCTTATTACTTCCTCCTGTGAATCGCTTAAAGATAAAGGAGTAACTGCCGCAAAATCTTTTATTTCTTTTTTCTCTTTTGATGATTTATCAAATAACTTGCCGGTGCCTCTCAGATATTCTTCATTTACAACTGATAATGCAGATTCTCTGAAAACTCCGCTCGGTTTTTCTGCAATTTGTTTGAGTTCATGCAATACACCGGCTGTAACAGAAGGGCGTTTTGTCAAAATAACTGCACTCTGGTTTGTAATTGAAACTTTATCAAGTTTTAATGCCGGTTTTGAATCATCACTATCAGAATCTTCTATAATATCATCAATATTTTGTGAATCTATTTTTTGATAAAAGTTATCAGCTTCATCTTTTACAAAATTTTCGTTTGCATCATCTTCGTGGTCAAGAGAAACTTCAACGTCAGGCAGAATAGACTTCAATGTGGTAAGAAAGATATCAAGCCCGTCTCGGGTCAGCGGAAGCTCAGGAACGACCTCCAAAAGTCCGTCTAACATGTGTTCCATCTCGTCTTCATCATCGCTTTTTCTCATTAAAGCAGTAAGCGCACCTGTATTCAGAGAGAGTACATCATCCTGCAAAGTGCAGGTAATATTTACACCATCTCTTTCAAGCTTGCATGGTGCATACAGAAGCGGAGTCAGAAATTCATTTTTCCTTTTTGAGCGGGAATTTTTGCCGACAAGAAACAGGTGACCGTAGATAAGGTATTTATCTTTTTGGCTCATTTCACTTTGAATCATCAATTCAGTCAAATCACTGTCTGAACCGTCTAATTGCAGAGGCTTATCAAAGTGTGTAAAAAGCTCTTCATCGCCTTTTAAAAATATCCATTTGTTGTCTTTATCCTGTTTTAAATTTCTGAATGTAGAGCTTTGAACCTCTTCTCTTACGCAGTCGTGCAGGTAAAGGCTTAATCTTTTTATAAAACTGTCATGAAATGCCGATTGAATAATTTTGGTTGCTTCTTGTAACATAAAAATTCTCTATAATAATAATCCCTTTAATAAATTATAGCTTATTCAATAAACAACGTATCATATAAAATATGTAATTTGTTATTTCTTTTTATTAGAAATTATAAAAGTAAAAACTAAAATGAATATATGTATTGTTGATATTTGTTATGTAAAGCAGTATATTGAGTATTTGAGAGCAGATATTTTATTTTAGAGTGACTTAAAGTCCTACCCTCAAGGGCGGATTTTCATGAAAGAAAAAATGAAATTTTTTTATATAATAAATATTATCGCTGAATATATATTTTCCTTTTTAATAGATAAATAACAATTTTTGTCACCGAGTTATGTAACATATACAAGTACGACGCAGCTTTGAGAAATTTAGAGGAATTTGCTATATAACTCCCAATATTAACCTGTGTTCAAATTTAAAATTTTAGGTTAGAATGTTAATGATTCAGTTTTTGTTGAATTTGCTTATGAAATAATTATATAAGCAAGGAGCAGGTAGCTGTGCCGCCGCAGAATTGTTTGGTTTTGCATATCGATTTTCTGTGTATTATCAAACAAATTTCAGACAAGGGGATTTCAATGAAAAAAAGATACTTACCTATAATCACTTTTTTGCTTTTACAATCTGTATTATTTTGTGTTGCGCAGGCTGCAACCAATTATTCATATTCAACGATAGGTGCTAATGTTCGTCCGGTCCAAAAAACAGGAATGCAGATTGGTCAGTATAATACCCAATCTAACATTTCTGTTATTGAGTATGACACCTACGGAGCGGAAACCGGCTATTATATTGAAGATTCATTTGGAATGACAACAAAATATGATAAAAATGGCAATGTCTTGTCAAAGTATAAAACAAATCAACAGGGAAAAACTTATGTCTATGACAAATACGGACATATTGCAGGTTACTTTCAGCCGGTTTCATCAAACCGAACGATTTTTTATGATAAGAACGGCAATGCATTAGGATATTTTACGCCGGATTCTAACGGTCTTGTGAAAAAGTACGATATGGACGGCAACCATTTAAATACTTATAAAAAGCCATAGTCTCTATTAATTTGTCTGAATTAAATCTTGCTGATAATTGCACTGCAGATTGAAAATACAACTGAGCCAAGAAGTCCGCTTAAAAAACCGTCTACTTCTATACCGGGTGTCAGCCATGCAGCAAGCATAAACAGTAATGCGTTTAATATCAGGGCAAATAGTCCTATTGTCAAGATATTTATAGGCAGCGTTATTAGCTTTAATACCGGCTTTATAAAAGTGTTTATCAATGCAATTACGACACAGGCAATCATTGCAGACAAAAGTCCGTTTACACTTATCCCGGGGATAAGCCATGCTGTCAAAATTAACGCCAGTGCGTACAAGACCCATTTAACAATCATTATTACCATATTTTTACTCCTAAATTAAATATACAGCATTCAGTCATAATTTCTACTGTCTAATTGTAAAACATATGTATCAATAGACCTGACACTATACTTATAAATAAAAGAAGTCCAATTATTTGAATTGTATCAGAAAAAGGTCTGTTTCTTTTAATAAGTATAAGAAGTCCTAATCCGGCGCTGGAACACAGGCCTGAAATTACTGCACCAAAGCCTATAGCACCTTTTAAATACATTAATGTAATTGCAATTGATACTGCACAATTCGGTATTAAGCCTATTATTGCAGTTACAATAGGCTGAAGGAATGAATCGTGCAGGAAATATTGCCCGAGATTTTCTTCTCCTCCGATTCTAAAAATAAAATAGTTTAGAAAAACTGTTATTAACAGAATAAAGACAAAGACATTAAAAGTATGCTCAAGAGGATGTAAGAACAAGTCTCTTTTTCTTCTTTTGTTCAGATGGTGCTTGCAACAGCCTTCCTGCGGGTTATTTTCTTCTTCTGATTCTTCATTATTACTAATCTGATTTAATGTAGAGTTATCTTTAAATGCAGGTATAAAATCAATAAAATAACCTGCAATGAGTGCGATGAATATTTTTGCAACCAGCAATGGTACTACAAGATAAATTTTTGACGGCTCCGACAGTATAACCGGTATTGCTTCATCTGATGTAGAAAGGTATACTGCAAGCAGTGTCCCTTTTGTTATGAGTCTTTTTGTGTATAAGGTACTTGCTATTACAGAAAATCCGCATTGCGGAAAAGAAGCGGCAAGGCTTCCTGCAAGAGGCCCGGCAGCTTTGGAAGATTTTGCAAGTCCTGTCATTTTTTCCGAATAAAAATATTCAACAAGTTCAATAAATACAAAGATTATGAACAAAAACGGAAGCATGTGAATACTGTCAATAATAGCATCCAACAGCCACTCGCTGAACGGTAATTTTTCTATTAATGAATCAACAGGAGCGAAAAAACTCTCATTTATTGTATTAAATAAAGATAAAATTTTTATTATTAATGTCTGCATTTTAAATTTATACCTGAGAAATTATTCTTTTTATATAGTTGAAATACTCGTTATTTTTATATTTTTCTGCTTGTTCCTGTAATTGTTCTTTGGTTACAAACCCCATTCTAAATGCGACTTCTTCAAGACAGGCAATTTTTATTCCTTGATTCTCTTCAATAGTGTGTACGTACTGGCTGGCTTGAAGCAATGAGTGGTGAGTTCCTGTATCTAACCACGCAAATCCTCGTCCTAACAATTCTACATTTAACCTATTTTGTTCAAGATATATTCTGTTTAAATCAGTAATTTCTAACTCGCCTCTTTTTGAAGGTTTAAGATTCTTTGCATATTGTACAACATTGTTGTCATAAAAATATAAACCTGTAACAGCATAATTAGATTTAGGATGGGCAGGCTTTTCTTCGATTGTTTTAGCAATGCCGTTTTTATCAAATGAAACAACACCAAATCTTTCGGGATCTTTTACCTGATAGCCGAAAACAGTAGCACCTCCTGTTTCCTGCGTTCTTTTTACTACATTTTTTAATGTACCTGAAAAGCCGGGTCCATAGAAAATATTATCACCCAGAATCAATGCTGCACAGTCATTTTCTATAAATTCTTCTCCAAGTATAAAAGCCTGTGCAAGACCGTCAGGCGACGGCTGTTCCTTGTAGCTGAATTTTACGCCGTACGGTGAACCTTCTCCAAGCAGTTTTTTAAAGTTAGGTAAATCTTGCGGTGTAGATATAATAAGAATATCTTTTATTCCTGCAAGCATTAAAACGGAAATAGGATGGTAAATCATCGGTTTATCGTAAATTGGCAGCAGTTGTTTTGAAACAGCCATTGTGCTGGGATAAAGTCTTGTACCTGCTCCGCCTGCTAAAACTATACCTTTCATTAATCCACCCTCAATTCTAAATATTCTTTAAGTGCAAGTTTCCAGTCTCTTAATAATCCCGCATTGTCCATTACGCTGTAACGAGGACGTTTTGCCTGACGGGGAAAATCATCAGTTGTGCAGGGAAGAAGATTTACATCCAAATTCATTAAATTAAAAATTTCTTTGGCAAAACCGTACCAGCTTGTTTTACCCCCTCCGCAGGCATGGTAAATACCATAAGGAGATTTATCATCTATTAGGCTGATGATTGCATCAGATAAATCAACGGTCCATGTCGGACAGCCAATCTGGTCGTCTACTACATTAACCTCAGGCTTGTCAGCAAGAGAAATCATAGTTTCCACAAAGTTTTTTCCATGATGACCGTATAACCAGCTAGTACGAGTAATATAAAATTTTTCACAATGTTTTAAAATCGCTTGTTCACCTTGAAGTTTCGTCTGTCCGTAATTATTTATTGGATTAGGTTTATCTTTAGGAATATATGGAGTATTTTTGGCACCGTCAAATACATAGTCTGTAGAAATGTAGACCATTACAGAATCGTTTTCTTGACAGGCTTTTGTCACATTTTCAGTTCCTGTTGCATTAATTAAAGCGGCTGTTTTTAAATCATCTTCTGCCTTATCTACGTTTGTATATGCTGCACAATGAATGACATAATCCGGCTTTTCAGAAGAAATAACACGCATAACCTGCATCTCGTCGGTTATGTCAAGATTATTGATATCTGTTTCAATTACTTCGAATCCTGAATCTTCCAACATTGGACATAAATCACGTCCGAGCATCCCTTTAGCACCTGTTACGAGTATTTTCCCGTATTCATTCATTACACAAGACTCGCTTTCTTTGCTTCAATTGATTTTATCCAGTCTTGATTATTGAGGTACCAGTCAATTGTCAGCTTTATGCCTTGTTCAAATGTTAAAGATGGTTCCCAGCCAAGTTCTGTCTGGATTTTATGATTGTCTATTGCATAACGTCTGTCATGGCCTAATCTGTCTTTGACATATTCAATAGAACTTTCATCTTTGCCCATCGCATCTAAAATTATCTTTGTAATCTCAAGGTTGGTTTTTTCATTATGACCGCCTATGTTATATACCTCTCCTACTCTTCCTTTGTGAAGAACTGTATCAATAGCACTGCAATGGTCATATACATATAACCAGTCTCTGACATTCAACCCGTCACCGTATACAGGCACCTTCTCATTTTTTAAAAGTTTTGAAATAAAGAAAGGAATGAGTTTTTCAGGATACTGATAAGGCCCGTAGTTGTTTGAGCATCTGGTGTTCAGTACAGGCATTTTGTATGTCTCGTAGTATGCACGTACAAGCAGGTCTGCACTTGCTTTTGAGGCTGAATATGGAGAATTCGGAGCAAGAGGTGTTGTCTCATAAAAATATCCGTCTTTGCCCAGTGTTCCGTATACTTCATCTGTTGAAACCTGTAAGAATCTGTAGGTATTTGCTTCTTTGGCTGCCTGCAGAAGATTCAAGGTACCCTGTACATTTGTCTCTATGAATATTTCGGGACCGGTAATAGAGCGATCTACGTGGCTTTCTGCAGCAAAATTTATGACAGCATCAACCCTGCCGTCAATTATCAACTCTCTCACAAGCTTTTTGTCGCAAATATTGCCGTGCACAAACTCGTAATCAGGGTTATTTTTTATATCGTTCAGATTTTCAATATTCCCTGCATAAGTAAGTGCATCAAGATTTATTACCTTATAATCTTTGTACTTATTAAGGATATGTCTTACAAAGCAGCTCCCGATAAAACCTGCACCGCCTGTAACCAGTAGTTTCAAAATAAATCCTCCTCTTTGATATCTTTAAAAAATGGTTGTTTTGAATCTTTTTCGCTTGTTAACGGTTCAAAATCTATTCCCCATTGAATATTAATATCAGAATCATTCCATCTTATTCCTCTGTCATTTGCCGGAGAATATTCATTTGACGCTTTATACAATAGCTCTGCTTCATCACTCAGCACAACAAAACCATGAGCAAACCCTGCCGGTATATAGAGCATATTTTTGTTTTCTTCAGACAATATTTCACCTACCCATTTACCAAAAGTAGGAGAAGTCTTTCTTATGTCAACAGCCACATCAAAAATTTTGCCTCTGGAACATCTTACAAGTTTTGCCTGTGCTTTGGGATTTGTCTGGTAATGCAGACCTCTTAAAACACCTTTTGCAGATTTTGAATGGTTATCCTGATTAAAGTCATCGGAAATTCCGTTTTGTGCAAAAACAGATTTTTGATAAGACTCCATAAAAAAGCCGCGACTATCTCCGAATACTTTCGGAGTAACAAGAATAACATCCTCTATATCCAATCTTTTGAAGTTAAACGGCATATATTTTTATCCACATTTCTAACATACAAAATTATATAATAACTTAAGTTTTTTAGATATAATTTATTAAAATGTATAACTTTGCTTAATAGTTTGGTTATGATAAATTTAGTTTTACAATGCTTTTAGTCGAAAACATTAAATCATATAAAAAATATTTTACGGAAATTATAAATCTATCGCTGCCGCTGATTGTCGGTAATCTGGGGCAGGTGTTAATCGGCGCGACTGATGTTTTTATTGCAGCGAAGCATTCTACAAATACTCTTGCGGCTATAAGTATTGCAAATTCAATAATATTTTGCGTTTTGATTATGGGTATGGGGCTTATGTCTGCAATTTCTATCCAGATGTCAAATATGAGAGGCAACAGAAAGCCTACAAAAAAATTTCTTATTACAGTATTAAATTATTCTATGATACTTGCTGTAATATTTTGCTCAATTTGCCTGTTAATGGTACCATTAGTCCCTAAAATGGGCTTTGAGCCGGCTCTTATTCCTATGATAAAGGAATATATTTTCATATGTGCATTTTCGCTATTTGGAATGTATCTTTATCAGTGTTTGAGAGAATTTTTAATGGCGTACGAAATTGTAAAATTTCCGAATTTAATACTAATTTTCGCGCTTGTATTAAATTTTATTCTTGCGTATACACTTGTATTTGGCGCAGGGCCGATAAAAGGCCTGGGCGTTATCGGATTGGCGCTGGCTGCATTTATTGTTAGAATGCTTATGGGGTTGACGCTTCTTGTATATTGCTTTGATTTAATTAGATTTAAAAATCCGTTTGACAAAAGCCTTGTAAAACAATTGCTTAAAATAGGTTACCCTATAGGAATAGCAATGTTTTTGGAGTTTTTAGGCTTCAATCTTATAACAATACTAGTCGGAAGAGAAGCGGGTATTCTGGCTGCAACACATAATATTGGTGTAACAATTACCTCCAGTGCTTATGTAATACCTATGTCTATATCTGCAGCAATTGCCATAAAAGTAGGATATTTTAACGGAGCTAAAAATCTCAAAGAAATTAAAAGATATTCTTTCTCAGGTACTTCTATGTCAATTGCATTTATGGCATTATGTTCTGCTTTGCTTCTTCTGTTTCCGAAACAAATATTTGAAATATTTACTTCCAATCCGAATATGATTACACTCGGGCTTCCTATACTTCATATAGCTGCTTTTTATCTCATGTTTGACGGCTGTCAGGTCAGCTTGAGCGGCATATTAAAAGGCTTGAAAATGACAAAAATTGCTTCTGTTTCACTTATAGCTGGCTACTGGCTTTTTGGTTTACCTTTCGGGTATTTTCTGGCATACCATTATCACATGTCACTGAGAGGGTTCTGGATAGGACTTGCAACATCATTTCTTTTTATGACGGCTATATTCATTGTAGTGATTTACAAAAAATTTATACAGTTAAAAAGAATTTACAAAAATTAGTTCTCAAATTCATTTAATTTTTTCTTCACGGTTTCTAAGTCTTTTTTCATCAGCCATCTGGGACTGCCAGTTTCAGTTGAATGATTTCTGAGAAGATATGACGGATGAAAAATAGCCATTGTATCTATATTTTCAAAGATATTAAGCCACTTGCCTCTGAGTGTGGAAATTTTAATATCCTGATTTATAAATGTCTGTGCAGCAGTACTGCCGCATAGCAATATTATCCTTGGTCTGACAATAGAAATTTGTCCGAAAAGATATGCCTGACATGCCTGTTTTTCTTGATTTGTAGGTATTCTATTCTGGGGAGGACGGCATTTTATTGTATTACAGATGTAAAGGTCTTTCTTTCTGTCGATTCCGGCATCTTCTAAAAATTGGTTTAGCAGCTGGCCGGCTCTTCCTACAAACGGTGTTCCTGTAGCATCTTCATCAGCACCCGGTGCTTCGCCTATAAGCAGAATCTTTGCATCAGCAGAGCCGTCAGAAAAAACGACTGTTGTCCTTGTTTTGCACAAATCACAGGCTCTGCATTGTTCGCAGACATTCTTTAACTCATTTAGTGATGCAGATTTTATCTTAGAATCTTTGCAGTTGACTTCTGTAAGAAGATGCTCCATTAACAACCCTTTAATAAACGATCGCTATTATATTATACCACAGCTCCGCAGCATTTTTTATATTTTTTGCCGCTTCCGCACGGGCAAGGATCATTTCTGCCTATTGTTTTGCCTTGTTCCTGCTGAATTTCTTTTGCTTTTAATTGTTCCTCATTCGGAATAAATCCCATTAAATCACCAAATGATTTTGAGGCATACAGCACGCTTGTAGGTGAATAAATTTTGTCTTTTAGATAGTGAAGCTTATATTCTTCCAAAAACTCATCCAGTGTTTTCTGAGTGCTGTATATTTCATTTAACCTGTCTATAAATACAGGATATTTATCAGCAAGCCTTTGTACAAGTCTTGCCGGTATTTTGTCATTTTCTATAAAGGCTTTTATACATTCGTCCCAGCCCTGTACCTCTTTATAATTTTCGTATTCAAGAATATGGCAAAGAGTACCGTAAAACGGGACAATAAACATGCCGAGTTCTTTATCAAATATCAAACCTACATCGTATTTTGAACTATGGCTTGCAAATCCTGCCATAGAAGATTCAATGTAGTTGTCGTAGCTGCTGTTAAACTCGGGGACTTTAAAATAGCCGTAATTTTCAATCGGTTTTACGAGCTCTTTTATTTCATCAGGATTTTTTGATGAATCGAAATAGTAATCATTGAAATCACTGATGAGTTTGTCCACATATTCATTTGTTGTAACAATCTCATCTGTACCAAAACAGGATTTAAATTTTTCTGCAAATTTTGCAATTTGATCTTCAATTTCAGCCAATTTCAATTTATTATCTTTATATAAGTTTTCCGGCTGTTCAATTATTTTAGCAACCGCATATCTTAGCACTTTGTCTTTATCAAGAGATGAATAAGTCTCTCTAATTTCTATTATGTAGTATTCATTTTCATACGGGAATATTCTTGCAAGCAGGTAATGTCCCTTGTAAATGCCTCTCAAGTGGCTCATTTTTACTAATGGCATTGCAAAATAGTTCTTTTCATTGACAAGGCTGTACAAATCAAACCCGTTTTTTTGCACGCTTTTTACTTCAAAAAGTGCATCTATAGAGTTTTGAAGAGCTTGAACAATGTTTTTTGTATTTGAATCAATATCAGTGTTGTCTTTTAAATACATTGAAAAAACTGAATCAGAACCTTTATGGAAATTTCTTTCAAATACATAAGTAACAAGTACAGAACTAATCTCTGATTCTGTTGCATTGTATGCACCAATAGTTTTTAAGTACTCATCAAAATCTTCTTTTATTTCCGGATTTTTTTGAGCATATTGAAAAATTTTACTTAAAGTGTCACTGATTGATGATAATTTATCTATAACTGACATTGAAGCTCCCCTTGTCTCTATAATAATTTTAAAATTGCACTGTGGCGTGCAGTGTTTCCGTATTCTTTTCTGTAAGAAAAGAATACATCAACCGAATCATAAGTACAATAATTACACTTGTCAATTCTCAAGATGCCTAGTTCTTCAAGCTGATGATAATTGATTGTTTTTAAGTCTATATTATACTTTCCTGTTTGATTGTTGTAATTAAAATAGTCCGAATAGTTTTTGTTTAATGTTTTTGACAGCTGTTCAAATACATTTTTATCAACTTCGTAATTATTCATTGAAATTGCAGGACCAATTATAGCAGTTATGTTTTCGGGTTTTGTTGAGTATCTTTTCTGCATAAATTTAACAGTTTTTTCTACAATTGAAGCGGCTGTGCCGCGCCATCCTGCATGTACAACAGCGCCTGTATTGTTGCTTCCATCATATAATATAACAGGTGTACAATCGGCAAAATTCAGCAAAACAGCAATATCATTGTCCTCCAGAATCAATGCATCCGTATTAGGATAGCTGTGTCCTTTTTTAGCGGTTTGTATATTAGATGAATGTGTTTGCACTGGAGAAATTATATCTTCTTTTATTATGTTTAAATATTTTGCTATATCTTCAAGATTAGTTTCACAAAGTTCATTCAGACCAGTTATATCTTTAGGTGTTACAACGGTTTCTCTTGTTGTAAATAAATGCTGTGCTTTAGTGAGAAAATCTGATTTTAGAATCTTCTTGTTATTAATGGTTTCAAAGTAAAACATATTTATTTCTCAAATGTATTGAACAGTCTGTCACCGGCATCACCTAGACCCGGCACAATATAACCTTTACTATTCAGTCCTTCATCTATTTTTGCCGTAATTATTCTTAAATCAGGGAAATCTTTAGTCAAAAGGCCAATGCCTTTAGGCGAACTCAATATGGAGACAAAGACTATATTCTCAATTGCTATGCCTTTTTTTAAGAATAGAGAAACTGTTGCATGTGCGGAGTTCCCTGTTGCAAGCATTGGATCAAGAATAAAAACTTTTATTTTATCAGGATTCTGGTAACTTACAGGAGTTTTGTCGTAATACCAGACCGGTTCCAGCGTAGTTTCATCCCTGTACATACCCACATGCTGAATACTTGCATCGGGTACTATCTCACTGGCAACGTCAGATATAGCTAATCCTGCTCTTAATATTGGAGCAAATATAATTTTGTAGTCATTATTTAATTTATTTACTTTACATGTTGTAATAGGTGTTTGTACCGTATATTCTTTTAGCGGAAGATTCTTTGTCGCTTCAAGAACAAGTATTGTTGCCAATCTTTTCATTGAATTTTTAAAACCGTCAGAGTTTATGTCTTTGTCTCTGATGACTGCGAGATTATGCTCGCATAAAGGATGGTTGACAATTGTGACATTATTTTTTGTTTGTATCTGCATTTTTGCTCCTTTTGTTCATAAAGGATTGTTCTTTTTGTTGTACGTTGTCCAGGGTTGTGCCTATATATTTAAGCATTGTAGGCTCTTTTATAAAGTTTTTCAACCAGTTTACTCTCTGCTCATCAGCAAGCTCCATAAAGGCAGCAGTCATAGAAACTATATTGTTTGCAATCTGGTTTTGATATACATAAAAATCCTGAATACGTCTCGGCTCAATAGTAGTTATGTAATTTCCAGCTTTTGAACCTTCAGGCGGTACAAACAATTCAAGCGATTTTGAACCGCCCATGCCGGTAAAAGCAATAGTTGCAGCTAATTTTTCCGGCATTTTAATATCTTTATCAGTTATTATAAAGGTTATAAACACTTCATCATTTATCAGAGATATATTGGATACATGCCCGATTTGATATCCCTGTATTTTTACAGGTGAACCTTTAATTAAGCCGTCAGCATCATTAAAAAAGACGTTATAGGTATAGTTTTCCTTTGTATCTTTTGTGTAAAAGTAAAGGCTGATAAAAACAGCGGAGAATATCACTATTCCCCAGATTACAAATTCCGTCAGCCATATTGAATACTTTTTCATGGTATTAATTATACATTATTTTATTTATTTGGATGAATGTTATTGATGAAATTTTCATTTTTTATTTTCCGGCGATTCTTCTATTGTATATCTGCCTGCTTTATGTAATTTTTTTTTGTACTCAATACGTTCTCTAGCTGTTTTCATTGTTTTTAATATTGCTTCATCTTCCGGGTAATATTTGATTTCACTCCATGTTATTCCTTCAATATCACTCGGACCAGTTACAAAATTTGGTAAATCCCTTTCTCTCATCTTTTTTCCGTCAAATATTATGTATTTTTCTTTTCTTTCAAATACATCTTTAGTTAATGTTTTCAATTTTAATCCGCAATTGTGAAACAT